>JAWSUU010000069.1:0-12266 GCA_033549325.1 Bacillota bacterium
TCTTCTTTTTCTTCCAATATCTCTACTTCTTGTTCTACTTTTTCTGAACTTTTTTCTTCTTTTTCCTGTTGGCTTCTGTTTTTGTCGTATTCTTTTAGCTCAGCAAGTAGTTCTTTGTTTTTCTTGATTTCTTCTTTTAAATCCACATTAATTTTTTCGAGTTCTGCTTTATCATTTTCTTCGTCTTTAAGTTTTTCTTTTAACATAGCAGATTCATCTTCTAGAGATTTTACTTTTTTTGTTAGGTCTCTGATTTCTTTTGATTTCTTGATTCTTTTAAAAGCTCCTAAAATTCCCGCGATAAGAGCACCTGAACCTACAGAAATAAGTATAACTAATGCTTGAGATACACTGTATTTCGCAAAAAACAAATCGATTGTAACATTTCCACCATTTTGGATAGCGAAAATAGATATAAATATTGAAATGATTAAGACTATAATAAAACTTAATTGCATAGTAATACCTCCTTTTTATTTACTTAATTATACTATACTTTTACAATAATTAACAAAATATTTTCAATATTAATTATCAATTGAATTTGGATTGTACAAATTTACTTTGCTTTTTCTAGTTTTTAATAAATACCAAACTGGACTTGCAATAAATAATGATGAATATGTTCCAGCTAATACTCCTATTATAAGAGGTAATGCAAAGTCTTTAATAGCTTCTACTCCTAATATATATAGCAGTGTTACTGCAATTAGTGTTGTTGCTGATGTGTATATGGATCTTCTGATGGTTTGTTTTATACTTTTATTTATTATTTCATCAAAAGGCTGCTTTCTTGTTTTCTTTATATTTTCTCTAATTCTGTCAAAGACTACTATAGTATCATTTATAGAGTAACCTACAATGATTAGCATGGCTGCTATAAAGGAACTGTTTACAGGTATTCTTAAAATTGAATACACTGAGAGTCCAATTAAAACATCATGTATTAAAGCTGTAATTGCAGCTAATCCAAAGTTAAATTCAAATCTATATGTAATATATATCAGCATACCTACTGTTGCTATAGCTACAGATAATAAAGCTCTTTTTCTTGTTTCTTCTCCAATTGCTGCACCGAACTTCTGTTGATTAATTAAATCATTATCTTCTAAGTTGTATTTTTCTTTATATTGATTGAAGATTTCAATTCTTTGATCGTTGTTGTAATCTTTGGTAGTTTTAATTATTACTTCATGATTTCCTTCGCCAGCATGAACAACACTTGCATTATTATCGTAAGTATCCATTACTTCTCTAATTTCATCTACAGGTACTTCTTTCCCTAAATCTATTTGGATTAAGGTTCCTCCGGTAAAATCTATTCCAAAGTTTAGTCCTGAAACTATCATCATTATAATTCCTATAATGATAATCAATGCTGATATGCCGAAACTAATTTTTTTGTTTTTAATAACATCTATTTTCATAATTACCTCCTATGCTCCACCAAATAGTTTCTTACTTCTAGTTAGATCCATTTTTATAACAAGTCTTAGTAAGAATTTGGTAATGAATACCGCAGTAAACATAGATACTATCAAACCAATAAGAAGTGTTACAGCAAAGCCTCTAATAGTTCCTGTACCAAAGTTATATAAAACTAATCCAGCTATTAAAGTTGTTACATTTGCATCTATAATTGTTGTCATAGCCTGCTTAAATCCTGAATCCACGGATGTTCTAATTGTTTTTCCTAAACTTAACTCTTCTTTAATTCTTTCAAAAATTATTACGTTAGCATCGACTGCCATACCAATAGATAAAATAAATCCAGCTATCCCTGGTAATGTAAGTTTAGCATCTATATATATAAATACTCCCAATGCTATTAATATGTATATACTTAGAGCAATATCAGCTACTAAGCCCGGGATTCTATATATAACAAGCATCATTACAAATATAAGCAACAATCCTATTGTAGCGGCTGTAATACTTTTATCTAAAGATTCCAGTCCTAAACTAGGTCCTACTACATTTACTTCTATTTCTGTCATTTCTACCGGTAATGCACCGGCTCTAATTAAGTTTGCTAAATTTGCTGCTGATTCTATTGTATAAGCACCATCTATTATACTTTTACCATTTACTATAGTTTCACTTACAGAAGGAGCTGATATAACTTCATCATCAAGAACAATTTCTATGACTCTATTATCTCTATTTGCCTCACCAGGATACATATCCATTAATCTTCCTGTTGCTTCTGCAAATTGTTCGGTTCCTATACTGTCAAACTCTAATGCAACTGCCGGTTGATTGTTTCTGTTATATGTTACTTCGGAAACTTCTACATTTTCACCGGTAACTATTACATTTCCCTGTAAATCTCTAAACTGTAGTTGAGCAGTTTTTCCGATTAATTCAATTGCTTCTTGTGGATTGTTTAATCCTGCTAATTCTACTCTTATTCTGTCGTTGTTTTCGATGGTTATATTAGGTTCGGCAACTCCCAAACCATCAACTCTCTGCTCGATAATAGCCTTTGTTTGCTGCATTTTTTTAGCAAGTTCATCACCAGTATCTTCAGTATTTGCTTCTAAAACTACATACACTCCACCGGATAGATCAAGACCCAGGTCTATTTCCTCTCCGAAAGGACTTACAATATAATCTCCTATTGTAAAACCAAAAATAGCGGAATATGATGTTAATACTATAGCTAATATAATGATTGCAAATAAAATTCTGCTTTTATTCATATTTTCCTCCTAAATTTCAAGGTATTAAAATTATATATTTTTATTACATTCAAGTCAATTATTTGTATATGTTTGCTACAACATCGTAATAATATCTACTGTGTTTAATGGTCTGTGCTACTTCTTCTTCAGATATTTTTCTTTTTATTTTATATGGATTACCCATAACCATTGAATTTGGAGGAATTTTCTTGCCCCCAGGTATTAATGTTCCTGCTGCTACTATTGAATTTTCTCCAATTTCACATCCGTCTAATAGTATTGCTCCAATACCTATAAGACAGTTATCTCCAATTTTGCATCCATGTAGATTTACTCCATGTCCAACAACACAGTTGTTCCCAATTATTGTTGGATACCCCATAGTCGTGTGAACCATGCAATTGTCCTGTATGTTTGAATATTCTCCAATTATTATTTTGTCTCTATCCCCTCTTAAAACCGCTCCAAACCATATGTTTGCTTTAGATTTTAATTCTACATCTCCTATAACTAATCCCGTCTCCATAACTACAGCATCTTCTGCTATGTTGGTTTTGTATTCTTTCAATTCTCTAATCATACTATCACCTACTCCTCTGATTTTATTCTTATGGCACATTCTATTCTTTTCTTTTCAAGTTCGCATCCAACTTCGTACGGTTCCATAAAGGAATTGTTGAAGTTATATGCATTTGCATGACATCCTCCGCCGCAAAAATATTTAGCCCAGCAATCCTTACACTTTTCTTTTGTTGTGATATTGGAATTATACATGGCATTTGGTATTTCTTTATCTGTAATACCTTCCTTAACATTTCCAATAATAAAATCTTCCTCTCCAACAAATTGATGACATGGGTATATATTTCCTGAGGGAGCTACGGCTATGTATTCGTTTCCAGCTCCACAACCGCTAATTTTTTTGTAAATGCAGGGTCCCCCTTCTAAATCTATCTCAAAGTGGAAAAAGTTGAATCCCTGGCCTTCATTTTTTTTATCGATATAATACTTACATAATTTTTCATATTCTTTTTTTACATTTTCTACGTGTTCTTTATTTATTGAAAACTCATTTTTTTCATCTGTTACCACAGGCTCCATGGATATTATATCAAATCCAAGGTTTCTAATAATTTTTACATCTTCTGTAAAGTCTAAATTTTCTCTTGTAAAAGTACCTCTGATAAAATAATCTTTACCTTTTCTTTCTTCAACAAGATTTTTAAATTTAGGAACTATTTTATCATAAGTACCTTTATTTGCCTTATCTAATCTCATCTTATCGTTTATTTCTTTTCTTCCATCCAAGCTTAAAACAACGTTTTGAAAGTTTTTATTAATATAATCCATATTTTCTTCGTCTAAAAGCATCCCGTTAGTAGTTATAGTAAATCTGAAGTTTTTACTGTTTTCTTTTTCAATTTTTCTACCGTATTCTACTAAGTCTTTTACTACTTGAAAATTCATTAAGGGTTCTCCTCCGAAAAAATCAACTTCTAAGTTTTTTCTTCCATGTGAATTTTCAACTAAATAATCCAATGCTTTTTTTCCGGTTTGAAAGGACATTAATTCTTTATTGCCTCCGAAATCACCTTTTGATGCAAAACAATATTCACATAACAGATTACAGTCGTGAGCTATGTTCAAACACATAGATTTTAATGTTGGTTCGATTTTAGGTGTAATACTTTTATCTTCTGTATATAAAAGATTTTTTTCTTCTAAATTACTCAATTCAACTATGCATTCATCAACTAACTGTTTGCTGTATTTATCATATATAGTATTTAATTTTTCTCTTTTCTTATAGGCATCTTCTTTAATTATATCGTAAACAAGGACATCAACTTCGTGTACAATGCCACTGTTTACATCGATTATGTATTTTTTGTTTAATATTTCAAAAAAATGTATCATTAGTTTTCTTTTTCCTCCCGGTCAATAAAAAAGTAGTGGGAACCCACTACATTTTAATTGTTTTCACATTTTTGATTTCCTACTGTACATGAAGTTTTACATGCAGACTGGCATGAAGTTTGGCATTCTCCGCAACCTTTGTTAGCTATATTGTTCATTATGTTTTTATTATTAAGTTGTTTTATATGTTTCATAATAACCTCCTACTAACCCTAATTTATTCTAAAATATTATAGCATAATAAGCATTATTTATAAAGAAAAATAAAAAGAGCACAAGGCTCTTTTTTTAATCTTCCTTATTTTCTTCATCTGAGCCAGATTCGTTTTCTAATTCTTTTGGTTCAGGTTCTTCTGCAGATGGCTCTACTAATTCTCTAATTGCCCATTTTGCCATTTTTAATCTTTGCTTTGCATGATCCAATTCGATTACTACTACTTCTTCGTTTACCTTGATAATTTTTCCGTAAATTCCACCTATAGTAACAACGTCATCTCCTCTTTTTAAAGCCGCTCTCATTTCTTTTATTTCTTTATCTCTTTTTCTTTGCGGTCTAATAAGCATGAAATAAAAAATAGCAAACATTGCTACCATAAAGATAATACTTGAATATTGTCCAGTCATATAGTTAACCTCCCGTTTTTAATCATTATAACCGTATTTGTTATAGAAATCCTCCCTAAATTCAAGGAGCCTTTCTTCCTTAATTGATATTCTAATACGTTTCATTAGATTTATCAAGAAAAATAAATTGTGGATAGTTGACAATCTAAGGCCTAATATTTCTTTTTCTTTAAATAAATGTCTAAGATAAGCTCTAGAATAGTTTCGACATGTATAGCAACTGCATTCATGATCTAGTGGACTGAAATCTTTTTTGTACTGGGCATTTTTTATAGCTATTCTGCCTTCACTTGTCATAAAGGTACCGTTTCTAGCCATCCGTGTAGGCAATACACAATCCGCCATATCAACACCGTTTATTACAGCTTCAAATAAATAATCCGGGCTTCCCACTCCCATTAAGTATCTTGGCTTGTTTTCAGGCATTTTGGGTGCTATAAATTCTAATATTTCATACATTTCTTCAGCTGGTTCCCCAACACTTAAACCACCAATTGCATATCCTGGAAAATCTAGTTCAACTAAGTTATTTAAACTTTCCAATCTTAAATCTTTATACATCCCACCTTGTATTATACCAAAAAGTGATTGTTTTTCAACATTTTTATGTGATTCTTTACACCTTTTAGCCCACCTTGTTGTTCTTTCCATGGATTTTTTTGCATATTCCTTAGTAGATGGGTATGGTGTGCATTCATCAAATGCCATTATAATGTCCGAACCTAGATTGTTTTGTATGCTTATTGATTTTTCCGGTGTTATGTAGTGCTTTGACCCGTCTATATATGATCTGAATTCTACACCTTTTTCGGTAATTTTTCGCATATCTCCTAGACTAAATACCTGGAATCCCCCGCTATCGGTTAATATAGGTTTATCCCATCTCATAAACTCATGAAGTCCACCGGCTTCTTTTATAATATTATCTCCCGGTCTTAGATATAAATGATAGGTATTGCTCAAGATAATTTGAGCATCTATATCATTTAATTCTTCCGGGGTAAGGGTTTTTACAGTAGCTTTTGTTCCTACAGGCATAAATATTGGTGTTTCTATTTCCCCGTGGGGGGTTTTTATTTTACCCACTCTTGCATTTGTTTCTTTTGATTTGTATTCTATGTTAAATTCTAAAGACATTTTACCTCCTAATAAATGAACATAGCATCTCCAAAGCTAAAAAATCTGTATTCTTCTTTTATAGCTTCTTTGTATGCTTTAAATATATAATCTTTTGTTGCAAAAGCACTTACCAGCATGAGTAATGTTGATTCTGGTAGATGAAAATTGGTAATTAGTCCGTCAACTATTTTAAATTTATATCCTGGGTATAAAAATATATCTGTCCACCCGTAGCCAGATTCAACATATCCTGTATCCTTCCCTATAGTTTCTAAAGTTCTTGTACTTGTAGTGCCTACTGAAATAACTCTATTTCCTCTTTTTTTTGCGGAGTTTATTAACTCAGCATTATCCCGGTCTATTTCGTAGTATTCTGAATGCATTTTATGTTCTGAAATATTATCTACTTTTACCGGACGAAAGGTATCTAAACCCACGTGTAATGTTATATAAGCAATCTTTATACCTTTGTTTTTGATCTTTTCAAGTAGTTCATCTGTAAAATGCAATCCTGCTGTAGGTGCTGCTGCAGAACCGGTTTTTTTAGCATATACAGTTTGATATCTATTTTTTTCTTCTAATTTTTCTTTTATATATGGAGGTAAAGGCATTTCTCCGATAATATCAATGATATTGTGAAAGGAACCTTCATATTGGAATCTAATGTGTTTTATCCCCTGTTCAAGGTCTTTGACTACCTCTCCTTTTAAATCTTGAGAAAATACAACCTCCGTGCCTAATTTAAGTCTCTTAGCTGGTTTAGTAAGACATTCCCAAGTATATTTGTCTATTTCTTTTAAAAGAAGTATTTCTATATTAGCTCCTGTTGACTTTTGTCCGTATAATCTTCCGGGAATTACTTTTGTATTATTTATTACCAAACAATCCCCTTCATTTAAATAATCCAGTAAATTAAAGAAATAATTGTGCTGAATTGATTCTTTTTTTCTGTCTAAAACCATTAATTTGGAATTTGATCTTTTTTCTAAAGGAGTTTGTGCTATAAGTTCCTCGGGTAAATCGTAGTAAAAATCTTTTTTCTTTAATTCTTTGTTCATTTAACTGTCACTCCTGTGTAGTAGTATTCTAATATCTCCTTGTATGTAAATCCTTCTTCCGCCATCTGTCTTGCTCCATACTGACTCATACCTATTCCGTGACCCCACCCTTTTCCTATAAGAGTAAAAATATCCGGACTGGAATTTATTTGGAAATTTTCATTGATCTTTAAAATTTCTTCTTTTTCATTGTATCCTATTGTATTTTTTTCTATTTGACCATCTTTGTATGATATTTTGCTATTTTCAGCAAGATTTGTTTCAATACTATCTTCTTTATTTAATATAGATAGCTGGTTGTTTTTTTCTATTGTAAACCATGTGCTTTTTAGATTACTGTAACCTAACACTGCTCTTACTTCTTCTTTGATTAGATTTATTTCTCCTTTATCAGTCTTGAAAGAAGTTTCTATGACTCTTTCGTCATTGCCAACTTCTAATATATCCATATCGTATATTTCTTCAGTATCAAATTCTTCTTCAAAAATATCTATAAGTTCTTCTTTAGTATATGATATATTCCAATCTGTGTGAGGGGATATGTTGGAAAAACCGTCTTCTTTACTTTTTAGATAGGGTAAGGTATATGACCATACGTTACCACTGTCAGCTGTTTTTCCACCACTTGTAGAATGATAATATGCAGTAATTAAGCTATTGTTATGGTAAATCAATTCATTTTTTGTTTCCTCAATGGCTTTATTCGTAGAGGAATATTCTCTATCTATACCATTGTATACCTGACTATTTTGATTATCTGCTACATGATATCCGTAGGGTGACGAAGCAAATGTACTGGCAACTGCATAGGTTCTTGCTGCAACTGCCTGAGCCTTTAAGGATTCAATATGCCATAAAGCAGGTATTTCGCTTGGAACTACTCCTTTTAAATACTCTTCAATGGGTACTATATTAATGGAAAGAAGTTTATACTCATCTATAATATTAAAAGACGCATCTCCATGATATTCAACGCCATCAAAAAATATGGTGTTACTATCTTCGCAGGTAAAGAAAATATCGTAATTTTTTTTATAAGAAAAAATTACATTGTCATTTTTATTTAATACTATTATTGAATCGGATTTGTGATTTTCAATATTATAGCTATATTCATTAAAAATAGACTTAGCTATATCTTGAGCCCTATCATCTGTAGTGTATCTTCCAAAGGTTGGATAGTAATCAGCTCCATCATAGTAAATAAATCCATCTATATTAACTACATTTTCAACTTCGATTAAATCCTCTAGGGCTTTAGAGTAACTAACATAGGATTTATTTAATACTATATGATAAGGTCCTTCTGTTGACTTAGAATTATATTCATTATAATAGACATTATCACTGTAAAAACTATCAATTTTTATTTCTAATTCTTTAGATTTTGTATCTAGGATTAGCTCAGATTGATTTGGAATACCAAGTTTGATTTTAATATCCTCTCTACCGGATATATTAATATATTCATTTTCCTGTCTGGGATTTCTAATTCTTACATTGATAAACCTTTCTAAGTCTTCTCCCCAAGCATTACTTACTGTGGATACTGCTAGTATTAATAATATGGTGATAATAAATATCTTTCTTTTCATATACTACCCCTTAACTACCATTAAAGCTTACCTGGTTATTATTTTCTATGTTTAAATATTTATATGTTTTATCTGTTACAATTCTACCTCTTGGGGTTCTGCTTAAGAATCCTTTTTGCATTAAATAAGGTTCGTAAACGTCTTCTATAGTTATGCTTTCTTCCCCTATTGATGCAGCTAATGTATCCAATCCTACAGGACCACCGTTGTAGAAACTAATTATTGTTTTTAATATTTTTATGTCTACATTATCCAATCCTGATGAATCAATTTCCAAAACATCTAATGCTGCTTTAGCAATATCTTCATCTATAATTCCTTTGCCTTTAACCATAGCATAATCTCTTACTCTTTTTAATATTCTATTAGATATACGGGGTGTGCCTCTGGATCTTTTTGATAGTTCTTTAGCTCCGCTTTTGCTGATATCTATATTTAAAATACCGGCAGATCTTTCAACTATATGAGTTAGCTCTTTATTGTTGTAATAGTCCAATTTACATATAACACCGAATCTATCTCTAAGCGGTGAAGATAATGCACCGCTTCTTGTAGTAGCTCCGATTAAAGTAAATTGGGATAAATCCAATCTTACTGATCTAGCAGACGGTCCTTTACCGATAATTATATCTAGAGCAAAGTCTTCCATAGCAGGATATAGAATTTCTTCTACACTTCTATTAAGTCTGTGGATTTCATCTATAAAGAGTACATCATTTTCATTTAGATTTGTAAGAATTGCTGCTAAATCTCCAGGTCTTTCTATTGCAGGCCCGGAGGTTATTCTAATGTTTACATTCATTTCTTTGGCAATAATACTTGCTAAAGTTGTTTTACCTAATCCCGGAGGTCCATATAAAAGTACATGGTCCAGCTGCTCACTTCTCATTTTTGCTGCTTCAATAAATATTTTTAGTTTATCTTTTATTTTATCCTGTCCTATATATTGATCTAAAGTACTAGGTCTTAAACTTTCTTCTAATTCTTCATCAGACCTATTCAGAGAGGAAGTAATTAAATCATTTTCTCGTTCAGACATTTGCATCACCTATTTCCCATCATTTTAAGTGCTTCTTTTATTATTTGCTCTTCTTGTTTTCCTTCAGATTTAATCTTTGATAATGCTTTTCTAATTTCCATTTTATTAAAGCCTAATTGGATAAGCGCATTCTCCACAAAACTACCACTTATATTTGTGTTTGTTTCAAATATATCGCTATCATCAAATACAACATCCATTTTGTCCTTAAGTTCAAGAATTATTTTACCTGCTGTTTTTTTGCCAATACCATTGGCTTTCTTAAGATAGTCTACGTTTTCGTTTGCTATCTCTCTTTTTAAATTTTTTACTTTTGATATAGAAAGTATAGCTATTGCGGCTTTTGGTCCTACACCGCTTATCTTAATAAGTTTTTCAAACATATACAGTTCTTCTTCAGTTAAAAACCCAAAGAGATTGATTTTGTCTTCTCTTACATATAAATGGGTATGTATTTTTATCTCTTCATTAAGGTTTACATTATCTATAGTATTTAAAGATGTAAATATACCGTAACCAATATTGTTTGACTCTACGATTATTAATTCTTCCTCTATTTTCGAAACTGTTCCCTGTAAATATGAAATCATCAATTCACCTACTTATAGTTTGTATTCATCGCTAAATCTATTTGTGTGAGCATGACAGATGCTGATCGCTAAAGCATCAGCAGCATCATCGGGCTGTGGTATGGTCTTTAAGTTTAAAAGTAATTTTACCATTTCCTGTACCTGTGCCTTCTCAGCTCTACCATATCCAACTACTCCCTGTTTTACCTGTAATGGCGTGTATTCATACACAGGCACGTTGTTTTGTGATGCAGCTACTATGTGTACTCCTCTTGCCTGACCTACGGCTATAGCAGTCTTTACGTTTTTATTAAAGAAAAGTTCTTCAATTGCCATATGGTCCGGTTTATATGTTTGTATTATCTCGCTGTATTTGTCAAAGAGTTTATTTAATCTTTTTTGCATCTGCATTTTACTTGGTGTTCTGACTACTCCGTATTTTACTACTTTAAATTTGTTGCCTTCATAGTCAACTATTGCGTAACCTGATATTGCGTAACCGGGATCTACTCCTAATATCCTCATTAAATTTCTTCCTTGTCCATCTCAAATTCACAGTTATGATATATATCTTGTACATCGTCATCATCTTCAATAACGTCAATTAGTTTATTTAATTTTTTGTAAAATCCTTCATCAGTTATCTTGACTGTAGTCTTAGGAATCATAGTCAATTCAGACTCTAAAATTTTGTAGTTTTCTTTTAGTTGAGTTTTAACTTTATTAAAATTTTCTACAGTTGTTGTGATTTCAAATATATCGTCTTCTTGTTTTAAGTCCTCGGCTCCAGCTTCAACTGCTTCAAGCATTAACTCCTCTTCATCTACTCCATCTTTTTCTATTACAATTAGTCCAACCTTATCAAAAAGATAAGAAACACATCCTGTTGCTCCTAAATTTCCGTCGTACTTTGAAAAAAAGTGCCTAATGTCTGCGGCAGTACGATTTTTATTGTCTGTTAAGCAATTTACTATAAAGGCTGTGCCTCCTGGACCGTAACCTTCGTAAGAAATTCTTTCGAAATCATTTCCTCCTAATTCTCCAGTCCCTTTCTTTATAGCTCTATCTATATTATCATTCGGCATGTTTTCGCTTTTGGCGCTTTCTATTGCATTTACCAAAGCAGAATTATATTCCGGATCATCTCCACCTTCTCTTACTGCTACAGTGATTGCTCTTGATAATTTTGTAAATATTTTTGCTCTTTTTTGGTCCTGTCTACCTTTTCTATGTTTTGTATTGGCCCATTTTGAATGTCCAGCCATATAATATTCTCCTCTCTATGTTATAATCTTGTTAGTATATATTGATTTAAATTTTTTATCTATCTCATTAAACTTAATATTATCAGAAGTATAATTGATTAACTTCTCTTTTATTTCCTTAAGGTCTTCTTCTTGAATTAAAATTTTAAGAGTTACATCTTCTTTGAAATCTTTATTTATTATAATTAAATTTTCATTTTGAAGTAAATTTTCAACTCCTCCGTATTGATTATATGAAATTATTATGTCGGTTTCAACGACAATTTTTTTTGTTACAATAATATTATTATTTACAGCTTCTCTTGCTGACCCGGAATAAGCTCTTATAAGTCCACCCTTTCCAAGCTTTGTGCCACCGTAATATCTTGTAACCGTAACCAGGATGTTTCTAAGTTC
>JAWSUU010000070.1:0-12022 GCA_033549325.1 Bacillota bacterium
AAAGATTTACTGACTGATCTTATTAATGCTGAATCAGAGGCAGAAAGAGTTGCAATAGACAAATCCATACACTATAAAATAGCAGAATATACAAATAATATACTTATAGTTACTATTTTGGAAACCATCTCTTCCCTTATGATTTATTTTATAAAGGATGCACGACTAAAAATTGTAAAAAATTTAAAAGTAGATAATCTTTTGGAAGATATGCATAAAAATATAGTAAATTCAATTGTTTCTGGAGATAAAAATAAAGCAAAACAAGCTATGAAAGAACATTTTGATAATGTATATTTAAGTATACAGGACAACGAAGAATTTGATAATTAGTATAAAATCAATTTAAAGAGCTTATTTATTAAATTAGCTCTTTTTTTTTGTGAATAAAATAACATATATTGAAAAAAGGAAAAGGTTATCATATACTTAAAGTAAGAAAAGATTGGTATGACCATCATACTTCGAGTCTTTTTTAAAAAGTTTTATTGGTCATACCATAATACCAAGGAGGTTTAATAATGAATATAATCATACCAATTAAACAGGTTCCTGAAACCAGTAATGTAAAAATGGATCCTGAAACTGGCACAATGATAAGAGACGGAGTAGAAAGTATAATAAATCCATTAGATTTATACGCAATCGAAGTTGGAATACAACTTAAAGAGGAACATGGTGGAAAAGTTACAGTAATAACTATGGGTCCCCCATCAGCATCAAAGGCTTTAAAAGAAGCTATAGCAATGGGTTGTGATGATGGTGTGCTCATAACAGATAGAAAATTTGCAGGAGCTGATACATGGTCAACAGCTTACGTTTTAGCTGAAGCTATAAAAGAAATCGGTGAATACGATTTAGTATTAGCTGGTGAAAGAGCTACTGATGGAGATACCGGACAGGTTGGACCAAATATAGCCGCATATTTAGATCTTACTTTAGGAACATATATAAGTAAGGTAGAAGAAGTTGATAAAGATAAAATAGTTGTAGAGAGATTATTGGAAGAAGGTTATGAAAAATTACAATTACCTCTTCCTTCACTACTTACTGTAGTAAAAGAAATCAGTTATCCAAGATTACCTACCTTAAGAGGTAAGCAAAGAGCTAAGAAAACAGAACTACCTTCATTAACAGTTAAAGATATGAATGTAGATGAGTCAAAATTAGGTCTAAAAGGTTCACCGACAAGGGTTGTTAAAATAGAAACTCCTAAGGTTACAAGAGGTGGAACTATAGTTTCAGCAAAAGATGACGACCAGCTTGAAGAAACAGTAAATAAATTAGTAGAATTTTTAAAAAGCAAAGAAATCGTATAGGAGGCAAAAATGGAATATAAAAATATATGGACTATGGCTGAAACCAGAAATGGAAATTTGAAAGATGTATCTTTCGAATTACTTTCAAGAGGTAGAGCTTTAGCAGATAAATTAGAAGAGTCACTAGTATCTGTAGTAATAGGAAATAATATAAATAAAGAGCAGCTAAATGAGCTGATATCAAGAGGTGCCGATAAGGTTATAGTTGTAGAAGATGCCATGCTTTCAGACTTCATAGTTGAGACTTATAGTAATTTATTAGTAGATATGATAGGAGATTTGAAACCAAACATTATACTATCAGCGGCTACTGTAAATGGTAGAACTTTAATGCCTCATGTAGCTATGAGACTACATGCCGGACTAACTGCCGACTGTACAGAGCTAGATATAGAAGAAAAAACTAGAAATTTACTTCAAACAAGACCTGCAATAGGCGGTAATATTTTAGCAACTATAAAAACTCCGGATCACAGACCGCAAATGGCAACAGTAAGACCAAAATCTTCTAAACCTTTAGAAATAGATACAAGCAGAACTGGTGATATTGAATATATAGAATTCAATAGTAATCTTTTTGATAATAGAGTAAAAAAATTAGAGTCCAAGCATGAAGTTGGTGGAGATATCAACATCCAAGCAGCAGAAATAGTAGTGGCTGGTGGCAAAGGAATGAAGAAGAGCGAAAACTTCACTATGCTTAAAGAACTGGCAGATAATCTAGGTGGAGTTGTTGGAGCTTCAAGAGATGCAGTTGATAGAGGTTGGGCAACTTATCCTCAGCAGGTTGGACTTAGTGGTAAAACTGTTACTCCTAAATTATATGTAGCAGTTGGAGTATCAGGAGCTATTCAACATCTTGCTGGTATGAAAACATCTGCAGTAATTATTTCTGTAAACAGCGATCCTGACGCAGCTATATTCCAGGTATCAGATTTTGGTATAGTTGGAGATTTATTTGAAGTAATTCCTTTATTAAATAGTAAACTCGCTAAGGAGGTAAAATAATGAATTACAATCCTTTAACTGAAGAATTAGTAAAAGAACTTGAAAGTATATTAGGTTCTAAAAATGTTATTATAGATAAAGAAAAAATGGAGAACTACTCCCATGATGAAACTCCTGAAGAATACGCACACATGCCTGATGTTGTTATAACTCCTACAACAGCTCAGCAGATTGCTGAAGTAATGAAGTTAGCAAACAAGCATCTTATACCTGTTACTCCAAGAGGTGCAGGAAGCGGACTTTCTGGCGGAGCTATTCCTACCTTTGGTGGAATACTACTATCCGTAGAAAAAATGAATAAAGTCCTTGAAATTGACTACGACAATATGATGATAGTTGTAGAACCTGGTCTAGTAACAAATGAAATCAATGGACTGGTTGAGGATAAAGGCTTATTCTTCGCTGGTTATCCAATGAGTTTACTAACATGCTACATAGGTGGTAATATTGCAGAAAATGCTGGTGGTGGTAAAGCCATTAAATACGGTGTTACAGGACAGTATGTAATGGGTCTTGAAGTTGTTACCCCTACTGGTGAAATAGTTGAGCTTGGTGGAAAAAACGTTAAAGATGTTACGGGATACGATATTAAAAAATTAATGATTGGATCAGAAGGTACTCTTGGTGTAATAACTAAAGCTATAATCAAACTTTCTCCAAAACCTAAGTTTGCAACGGATTTACTTGTATTATTCGAAGATGTTGAATCAGCAATAAAGATTGTACCTACTATAATATCAGAGGGTGGAATAGTACCTACATCTATAGAGTTTATGGATAAATTATCCGTTCATACTACATGTGATTATTTAAATGAACATCTTCCATATCAAAAAGCTGGGTCTATGCTACTGATAGAAGTTGATGGTACCAATGAAAGTGTAGTAGAGCTTGATGCAGAAACCATCGGAGAACTTTGTCTTGAAAATGGAGCTATAGAAGTCTATGTAGCAGACAACTTCACAACTCAAGAAAGAGTATGGAGTGTAAGAAGAAATATAGCAGAAGCTTTTATGGTTTACAGTCCAGAGCAGAGTCTTGAAGATATAGTTGTACCTATTGGTAACATTGCTAAGTTAATGCCTGAAATAGAGAAAATCTCTAAAAAGTACGACATAAAGATGCCTTCCTACGGACATGCAGGTGATGGTAATCTTCACACTACGTTGGTTAAAAACCCAGACACTACAATGGAAGAATGGTTTGACATTGAAAATAAGGCACTTAAAGAATTATATGATGCAGTATATAAATTAGGTGGTAAATTAAGTGGTGAACACGGAATAGGTCTTAAGAGAATGAAGTTCATGAAAGATCACTTAAGTGAAACTGAACTTATGCTGATGAAAAAAATCAAACAAGCTTTTGATCCAAATTATATCATGAATCCTGGTAAAATAATCGAATAATAGGAGATGAATGTTTTGAAAATAAAACTACCTTATGGAAAAATAAACAAGGAAGTAGAGATAGAAGATACCCGTTTAAAGGGTGTTCTTCTATCCAAAACTCACGAATATACACCAGCAAAAACTGAAACTGAGTTAGTTCAGGATGCTGTAAATAATCCTATCAACTCTCCTCCTTTATCAGAGTTGGTTAAAGGAAAGAAAAATATAGTAATTATTTCAAGTGATCATACTAGACCTGTACCATCCCACATTACCATGCCTGTGTTACTTGATACTATAAGAGAAACTAATAAAGAAGGAAAAATTACAATTTTAGTAGCAACAGGTGCTCACAGACCATCTACTGACGCAGAACTTAGAGATAAGTACGGCGATGAAATAGTAGATTCTGTTGATATAAAAATGCACGATAGTAAAAAAGACCATGATATGTTTGATTTAGGAACTCTACCTTCCGGTGGTTCTTTGATGTTAAACAGAATTGCTTTAGAGGCAGATTTATTGATGGCCGAAGGCTTTATCGAACCTCATTTTTTCGCTGGGTTTTCAGGAGGAAGAAAATCAGTACTTCCAGGAATAGCTAGCTATAAAACGGTTTTAGCTAACCACTGTTCTGAATTTATAGGTTCAGAATACGCTAGGACCGGAATATTAGAAAACAATCCACTACACATAGATATGCTTTATGCAGCAGAAAAAGCAAATTTAGCATTTATACTTAATGTAGTTATAAATCAGGAAAAAGAAGTTATTGCCGCCTTTGCCGGTCATAGAGAAGATGCTCATTATAAAGGATGTGACTTTTTAAACAACCTGGCTGGAGCAGATAGCAAAAAAGCTGATGTAGTTATAACTACAAATGGTGGATATCCATTAGACCAAAATATATATCAAGCTGTAAAAGGTATGACGGCTGCCGAGGTTAGCATTAATGAAAACGGTATCATAATAATGGCAAGCGAGTGCAGCGATGGTCACGGTGGTGAAGCATTTTATGAAACTTTTAAAAATGCTGAAGGACCTGATGAAATAATGGAAGAAATATTAAAAAAAGATAGAGATGAAACAATACCAGACCAATGGGAGTCACAAGTATTATCTAGAATATTGATAAAACATCAGGTTATTATGGTAACAGGAGCTCCTAAAAAAATGGTTGAAGATATGCATATGCATTATGCAGAAACTATTGAAGAAGCACTTGAAAAAGCAAAAGAACTATTAGGTACTGAAAATTTCAGTATTACTGCCATTCCTGATGGTGTAGCTGTAATAGTAAATTAGATTTATAAACCAAATTAACATAAAAAAATATTTTAAGGAGGATTTATTACATGTATGCATTTTTAGCGTTTATACCTATTTTAATCACAATTATTTTAATGACAGTTTTTAACTGGGGTGCAAAAAAAGCTCTACCTGTAGCATGGGTTACTGCTGCAGCTGTAGCTCTAACAGCTTGGAACATGGATTTTATGAATGTTTTAGGTTTCTCAGTATTCGGAGTCTTTAAAGCTCTCGACGTATTAATCATTATCTTTGGAGCAATTTTAATTCTTAATACACTTAAACAATCAGGGGCAATGGCAACAATAAATAACGGTTTTGATGGAATCACTAAGGATAGAAGAATTCAAGTACTAATAATTGCTTGGATGTTTGCAGCTTTTATAGAGGGTGCCGCAGGATTCGGTACTCCAGCAGCTCTAGCAGGACCACTTCTAGTTGGATTAGGTTTTCCTCCATTAGCAGCAGCTATGGTAGCTTTAATACTTAACAGTACACCTGTTGCTTTTGGTGCAGTTGGTACTCCTGTAATAGGAGCTATGGGTACTTTAGCAACAAATCTTAATGCAATCGGAGCTGACCCTGCAGTATTTCAAATGGAATTAACCAAATGGACAGCCCTTGGACATGCTGTAGTAGGTACATTTATACCACTTCTTACTTTAGGACTTATGACTAGGTTTTTTGGTAAAAACAGATCTTTTAAGGAAGGCCTTAAAGTAGCACCTTTTGCAATATTTGCAGGTTTAGCTTTTACCGTACCTTACTTGATAATAGCAATGCTTTTTGGACCAGAACTTCCATCTCTAGTAGGAGCATTAATAGGATTATTTATAGTAGTTCCAGCTGCTAAAAGTGGTTTCTTAATGCCAAAAGACACTTGGAATTTTCCAAAGGAAGAAGAATGGGAAGATGACTGGAAATCAAAGGTTGATTTAGGAAAAACAGCAGAATCAAATATGACTCTACTTAAAGCATGGACACCTTACTTACTTATTGCAGCTATACTAGTTATCACAAGAATTCCTGCATTAGGATTGAAAGGGTTTTTAGCATCACAAACAATTACAATACCTAACGTTTTAGGTACAGGCCTTAATTATTCCCTAGCATGGGCATACCTGCCAGGTACAATACCATTTATGCTGGTAGCCTTACTTACGCATTTCATGCACGGTATGAAATCTGAAGATGTAAAATTCGCATGGAAGAACACATTCAAGCAGATTTCCGGAGCAGCAATAGCTCTGTTTGCTGGAATAGCTATGGTTCAACTTATGCTTAATTCAGGAGTTAATGGAAGCGGATTGGATAGTATGTTAAGTGAAATGGCAAAAGCAATAGCAGGTTTAGCCGGTAATGCTTATGTATTTGTAGCTCCATTTATAGGAGTACTAGGTGCATTTATGTCTGGATCAAATACAGTTTCAAATATACTTTTCTCTTCACTACAATTTGAGACAGCGACTATATTAGAAATGCCTCAGGTACTTATAGTTGCCCTTCAAGTTATGGGTGGAGGTATCGGAAATATGGTTTGTGTTAACAACGTAGTAGCAGTTTGTGCGACAGTAGGAGTTATAGGAATGGAAGGTAAGCTTATAAGAAGAAATGCCATACCAATGTTTATCTATGCTGTAGCAGTTGCAATTGTAATCGGTATATTAGTTTATTCAGGATTTAATCCTTTACCTCTCTAATAAAATAAATGTGTTTAAATCGAAGTTGGAAGAAGCTTTCTCTCAAAATGAGGAAGGCTTCTTCTATTCTCAAACCTACATTTTTTTCTCCGGTGCTCTTATTCCGTTCACAATCCACGAGTAAATCTTCATATATTATCTTCTCCTTGTTTTTAATTATTATAGGATAATTCATTGAAAAAAATAAGAAAAAGCTTTATAATGTTAGAGATGAAATGAATATAAAATAAAGGTTGGTGTATTAATTGGAGAGAACTTTAGTTTTAATTAAACCGGATGCAGTACATATG
This sequence comes from Bacillota bacterium, assembly GCA_033549325.1. GTDB lineage: Bacteria > Bacillota > Clostridia > Tissierellales > Dethiosulfatibacteraceae > UBA8670. The sequence continues at coordinate 7,017 of JAWSUU010000070.1, forward strand.
AGAGTAGTAGGAAATATAATATCGAAATACGAAGATAAAATGTTGGATATTTCACATATAAAAATACTTATTCCTGATAGAGAACTTTTAGAACAGCATTATGCCGAGCATAGAAGCAAGGATTTTTTCCCTGAACTAATAGAATTTATGAGCGGCGGAAGAGTCGTAGCTATGGTTTTAGAAGGTGATGATGTGATATCAGAAGTTAGAAAAATCAACGGTGATACTAATCCAAATAAGGCAGCTGAAAACACTATCCGAAATTTATACGGTACTGACCTTACTTTTAATGCCGTACATGGTTCAGATAGTACTGAATCAGCAGAAAGAGAAATTAATCTTTGGTTTGAAAATATTTAGTCGTAATTTACCCCTCTATAATAAAAAAATAGAGGGGTATTTAAATTATAAATTATTTATCTGTTTACAAGCTTTTACTACATTTTTTGCTAATATTGATGTGGTCACCGATCCAATGCCTCTCGGCACAGGGGTTATCATGGCTACCTTGTCTTTCACATCTTCAAAATCAACATCACCATGCATATTTCCTTCACTATCTACATTTATACCTACATCAATTACTATAGCGTCTTGTTTTAAGAAATTTGAGTTTACCATTCTATCTCTTCCAATAGCTGCAACAACAACATCTGCATGTGAAGCAACTTTTTCTAATTCTTTTGTTTTAGAATGACATATGGTAACAGTAGCATTTTCTTTTAGTAGCATCATAGAAACAGGTTTTCCAACTACCAATGACCTTCCTAATACAACTACATCTTTACCTTTTAACTCTACATCATAATACTTAAGTGTTTCTATAACTGCAGAAGGTGTTGCAGGTGGTAATCCCGACTCATCTCCTTCAAATATTTTAGCTACATTTACAGGAGAAAAGCAATCAACATCTTTTCCAGGTAATATGCTATATTTAACTTTTTCTTCTCTAAGCTGTTTTGGTAAAGGTCTGAAAATCAATATACCGTGGGTATCTTTATCGTTGTTTAGTTCTTCCAATTTGCTTAAAAAATCATCTTCTTCAATATCTTTCGCCAGTAGATGCACTTCTGCTTCTATCCCTGCTTTTTCCATTCTTTTTAAAGCGCCTCTTTCATATGCTTTGTCACTTGGATTCTCACCTACTCTGATTATTGAAAGTTTTGGAATTATATTTTTCTTTTTTAAACCTTCCACTTCTAATTTAACTTCTTCTGTTATTTTATCTGCTACAGGTTTGCCTAATAATAATTTTGACATTTCTACCTCCTGAATTTTATTCTCTAACTTATATATTATCATTTGTCTATATAATGTACAAGATTCATAAACAGAAGTAATATTAGTTTTTTACATATGTAATATTTCTTTTACCTGGTTTACGTCTTTATCTCCTCTTCCGGAAATATTGATAATTACTATTTGATCTTTATCTAATTTTTTAGCTATTTTACAACCTTCTGCCACTGCATGAGAACTTTCTAATGCCGGTATTATACCTTCCACTTTTGATAGCTCAACAAAAGCATCTAGCGCTTCTTTATCAGTGGCATATGTATATTCTCCTCTTCCTGTTTTATTGTAAAAGGAATGCTCTGGACCAACACCCGGATAATCTAATCCTGCTGCTATAGAGTATACCGGGAGAGGTTCTCCATTATTATCAGCTAAGGTGTAGCATTTAAATCCATGTATAATACCTTCTTTACCTTTTGTGATTGATGCTGCATGGTCCTTTGTTTCTATTCCTTTTCCCGCTGGTTCTACACCTACTATTCTTACATCTTTATCTTCATAAAAAGGATGAAATAATCCTATAGCATTACTTCCTCCTCCCACACATGCAACTAAATAGTCAGGCAGTTTTCCTTCCTGCTCTAATATCTGTTCTCTTGCTTCCAAACCTATTATGCTTTGAAATTCTCTTACCATAATTGGGTATGGATGAGGTCCTACAGCTGAACCTAACAGATAAAAAGTTTCTTTGTAATTTTGCATATAATCTCCTAAAGCTGCATCTACTGCATCTTTTAAAGTCCTAGTTCCTGTTGTTACAGGTACTACTTCCGCTCCTAAAAGTTTCATCCTAAATACATTAAGAGCCTGTCTTTCTGTATCTATTTCTCCCATATATACAATACAATCCATCCCAAACATAGCACATACTGTTGCAGTTGCTACGCCATGTTGACCAGCCCCGGTTTCTGCTATTACTCTTTTTTTACCCATTCTTTTAGCTAAAAGAACCTGTCCTAAAGTATTGTTGATTTTGTGTGCTCCTGTATGATTGAGATCTTCTCTTTTAAGGTATATTTTTCCTCCACTTAATTTTTTAGAAAGTCTTTCTGCATAATATAGCGGACTAGGTCTCCCTGTATACTGCTTATGATAATACATAAGCTCTTCTTTAAATTCATCTTTTTCAATATATTTATAAAAATTGTCAGCTAGATCTTCTAAAGCCACTTTTAACTCTTCCGGTACATAAGTACCACCAAATTCACCAAAAAATTCTTTTCTTTCCATATTTTTCCTCCTAAAGTTTTTTAGCAGAGAATAACTAATCGAACATGAGCAATAAAAAAACCCTCCACTTAGCAATAGCTAAATAGAGGGAGATATTATCTCGGTGCCACCTCATATTAATCTTTTATATATTTATATAAAAGATTATCTCGTCAAATACGGGAAATATAAATTCCGATATTCTATCTCTATAACGGGAGATCCCGGACAAACCTACTATTATTTCGGAAGTCGCTCATAAGTCCATTCAATATAGATTAAACTGTTGATTCCCAGCACCATCAACTCTCTTAGAATTTAATTCTATATCTACTACTCTTATTCAATGCTTTCTCTGTTTTTTTTATAAGTATACCAGAATTCTATATTTAGTCAAGGTATTTGTTAAATTTATTATTGATAATCCGAAATATCAACTAATTATTTAATTAAGTTGTGCTATCGCAGTTATATTCATATTCTTGAAGGATATTAATGGTTGGATTATTTCCACACAAAGGACAATTTATATTCTTTTCTAAATTTAGTACCGAAAAATTTAAATCTAAGGCTTCAAAATAAATAATTTTATCTTTTAATGTGTCCCCTACCCCTGACGCTAATTTTACTACTTCTGCAGCTTGTATAGCCCCCATCACACCAGGCACTGGTCCTAAAACACCTGATTCCTCACAAGATGGTATACTACCTTGTTCGGGCATTTCTGGCATCATACATCGGTAGCAGTGACCTTCTTCTGGAATAATTGTAGTATTTAGCCCTGTAAATCTCAACACTCCTGCTTCAATCATAGGTTTTTTCATAAAAAAGCAAGCATCGTTTAATAGATATCGTGTTGGAAAATTATCAAGACCGTCAACTATAATATCATAATTACTTATGATGTCCATAGCATTTTCTTTAGTAAATTTTTCATTATGTGTAATAATATTTATATGTGGATTAACTTTTTTCAAAAAAGTTTTAGCAGATTCAACCTTAGACTGTCCAATACGAGATGTTGAATGAAGTATTTGACGATTAAGATTACTTATTTCTACTGTGTCGTAATCAACTAACCCTATAGTTTGGATACCCGACTTTAATAAGGCGAGAGCTACAGGAGACCCAAGCCCTCCAGCACCTACAATTAGTACTTTAAGATCATGTATTTTTTCTCTTATGCTTGAATAATCATCGTATTTGTTTTCTGCTACTTTATTTAAATATAAATTCGTTTTAGCAAATTCTATTTTTAAAAATTCCAGAGATAATATATCGAAGTATAGTAAATCTTTATGCAATTCTCCAATTCCTAAAACTATTTTAATAACTTCAATAGTACATAGTGTACCTAAAAGTGATGTCGAGAAAATATTATCATTAATATTTTCAAACACTTTTTTATTTGAAATTTTTTCAGCAAACTCATTCAAAGCACCAAAACTATCAAATGTTTGTAGTATCCCTCTCCATTTATTTGTTCCTGCTAAAATTGTTGAAACAAAAGTATTTTTATTTTCATTATCAATAACTGTGGTTATACTTTTTTCTATAAATTCAAAGCTACCTAGAAAAATTCTAATAACTGATTCATAATTTCCGGCATTTTTTAAATGTTCTCCTTCATTAACTAATTTTTTGTTTTTTAGTTTAATCACTATATCATTATTTAAATCCTCGGCATCATGAAATAACATTTCGTAATCATCTTTATTATCAAAATAGCAAAAAATTCGTCCTACTCCTGATGCTGATAGATAAAGAATAAGTGAAAATACATCTTTCACATTTTCTGCATATACATATACTGTGGATTCAGTTATTTTTTTTTGACCTGGTCCACTAATTTCCGGCATTATTATATGCCTCATATATCTATTAATTTGTTCTTTAGTTAAAATCATATAATCACCCTTTTTTACTCTTATAGTCAGCTATTGCTTCGTGTAGCGCATCAGCAGCTATATTAGAGCATTTTATTTTTTGTGATGGTAATCCGCCTAGAGCTTCTGCAACATTTTCGTTTTTTATCTGGAGTGCATCATTTAAAGTTTTTCCTTTAGCCATAACAGTGACCATACTACTGGCAGCTATTGCAGCACCGCAACCGAGAGTCTTAAACTTTACATCAGTTAAAACATCATCAGAAATTTTGACATAAATTGTTATTTTGTCACCATCTACAGGATTTCCAACATTTCCTATTCCGTCCGCATTTAAAATTTTACCAACATTTCTAGGATTGGATAAGTGATCCAATACAATATCATTATACAAGTTTATAACCTCCAATATTTTCCTCTTAATCTAAAAAGTTCCTATTAAATACATGAATTAATATAATATCTCAAGATTTTCAAGATTTTTAATATGATAATAATATCATTGAAAAGAATTAAGTGTCAAATTTACATACATAAGTGATAGTGTCAAGTTTTTGTTGGAAAACAAATAAAATATATTTTATTGAAAAAATCTCCATTGTATATAATTTAATT
>JAWSUU010000071.1:0-12017 GCA_033549325.1 Bacillota bacterium
ATATCTATTTCCCCCTATAGCTAATTCCTTCGTTATCTACTTCTAGTTTTAGAATTTTCCAATTCTTTTTTAAGCTAAGAATTTCCTTGTTTAATTTTTTTTCAATAGATTTATTCTTTGATATACACATTACAGTAGGACCAGCACCACTTAAGTAGTATGCATTTCCGCTATTTTTTATAATATTCTTTATATAATCTATCTCATTTACAATTTTTTCTCTGTAAGGTTGATGAAGTTTATCTTCTATAGATTCTTTAATTAACTCCATATCTCCTTTTATTAAACCCTTAATCAAAAAAGGTATTCTAGATAAATTAAATACTGCATCTGAATGTTTAACTTTATATGGAAGAATATTTCTCGAATCTTTTGTAGATAATTCAAAATCTGGAACAAAAGCATAAAATATTATATCCTTTGAGACCTCGTATTTCTCAGTATAAATATATTTGTTACTTTTGAAAGAAGCTGTCAATCCTCCGTAAATACATGGTGCAACATTATCCGGATGGCCTTCAAGAGTTGTAGCTATACTCAATATGTCTTTTTTATTTATATTGATACCGTGCATTAGCATAGCTCCTACAACTCCACTTACGACACATGAAGCACTGCTACCTAGACCTCGGGATTGTGGTATACAACTTTTAACATCTATATTTATATTTTCCGAGTTTTTATAAAAGAGTTTTTCAGTTTCTCTGAAAGATCTGTAAATTAAATTGTCTTCATTTAAAAATCTACTATCACTGCCAGTAATTTTGAATAAATTCTTATCTTTTTTAAAGTTGACATAATTATATTTATTTAAACTCAATCCTAGTGTATCAAAGCCTGGACCAATATTTGCTGAAGTAGCTGGTGTCTTTATTTCAAACATTATATATCCTCTTCTTCTGATATTTTAAATATTTCCTTTTTAACTTCTTCTATTTCAATTACTTTATTGTGAATATATGGTTTGTTCATTATTTCTTTTAGTCCTTTAGGAATTTCAATATCGAATCTCTTTCCAAAATCCAATAATAGTTCTTTTCCTTCAATTTCCTCCTTAATTCCAAGGGCATCGTATATACTTTCAATAAATTTAAAGGGACTGGCTGTAGATAGTATTATACTGGTAGTGGTATCACCCGTCATATTCTTATATTTATCGTATACGTTAAATGCAACTGCTGTGTGGGTATCGACTAAATATTCCTTTTCGTTGTAAAGGTCTTTAATGCTTTTTAATATTTCTTTTTCTAATGAATAGTCACTCCAAAATATATTGTCCATTTTTTGTTTTATTCTCTCATTTACTTCATATTTACCATCAGTAGATAGATCCTTCATTATTTTTTTAATATAGTTAGAATCTCCATCACTTAAGAAAAAAAGCAGCCTTTCTAAGTTACTAGAGATTAATATATCCATAGATGGTGAAATTGTTTTAATGAATTTTCTATTCGTGTTATACTTTCCAGTATTGAAAAAATCAGTTAAAATATTATTTTCGTTTGAAGCGCAGATTAATTTATTAATAGGCAATCCTATTTCTTTTGCAATATAGCCGGCTAAAATATTTCCAAAATTACCAGTTGGTACTACAAAATTAATTTTTTCACTTTCTGTAATTTTTTTATTTTTAATTAAATCAAAATATGCTGAAAAATAGTAAACTACTTGCGGTATTAATCTTCCTATGTTTATGGAATTTGCTGAAGATAATACAGTATTTTTTTTTGCTAGTTTTTTCTTTATTTCTTCACTTTTAAATATTTTCTTAACTGTATTTTGTACATCATCAAAATTTCCCTTCACTCCAAAAATATATGCGTTATCTCCTTCTTGGGTTTTCATTTGGAGTTCCTGTATATTGCTAACTCCTCCGTCAGGATAAAAGACAGCTATATTAATTTCTTCTACATCTTTAAATCCTTCTAAGGCAGCTTTTCCGGTATCTCCTGAAGTAGCCGTTAGTATTAAAATATTTTCTCGTATATTATGTTTTTCTTTAGATAATTTCATTAAATATGGAAGTATTGATAATGCTATATCTTTAAAAGCTAATGTTTTACCGTGAAATAGTTCTAAAATGTTGTATCCATCTATATATTTAACCGGAACTATTTCCTTTGCATCAAATTTTTTATCATATGCATTGTTAACTGAATATATTATTTCATCAGTAGAAAAATCTGAAAAAAATATTGAAAGTATTTCAACGGCTAATTCTTTATAACTAAAATCTTTTATTTTCTCAATATCAATTTTGATATCTTTTAAATTTCCAGGAAAAAATAATCCTCCATCATCAGACAAACCCTTAAGTATTGCATCAGAAGATTTTATATTCAACTTGTTATCTCTTGTACTTTTATATTTTATTTCCACAATATTCCTCCAATTTATTCACTGATTAATATAATATAATGTCTTAATTATAATTACAAGTGTTTATTTCTAGAATACATTATTTTTCAAAATTTCAAAAAAAAGCAGAGTATTTAAACCCTGCTGTTGTATTTATCCTTCTACAATCTTAATAGATGAGCTGGCTCCAATTCTATCTGCTCCTGCTTCTATCATTTTTATTGCTTTTTCTTTACTTCTAATACCGCCAGAAGCTTTTATTTTAGCTTTTTCTTTAACTACTGATTTTATAAGTTTTATGTCTTCTTCCTCTGCTCCACCTGTACTAAATCCTGTTGATGTTTTTACAAAATTTGCACCTGCTTCAACAATGATTTCAGAAGCTTTAATAATTTCTTCTTTTGTCAGTAAGCAAGTCTCTATGATTACTTTAACTTCTTTTCCTTTTGAAGCTTTTACTACTCCTCGAATATCTCTTTTTACTAAATCAAATTCTTTGTTTTTTAAAGCTGGAATATTGATTACCATATCTATTTCATCAGCACCATCTTCTACTGCTAGCTCTGTTTCTAGTTCTTTAACCTTTGTTAGATTATTTCCTAATGGAAATCCAACTACAGTTGCTATTAAAACTCCAGTATCCTTAAGTATTTCTGAAGCATATTTTACGTATACTGGATTAATACATACAGCTTTAAATCCGTATTCTTTAGCTTCTTCACAAATTTTTTTAATGTCTTCATTTGTTGCTTCTGGCTTTAATATAGTATGGTCAATATATTTAGATAAATTATCCATTTTTATCACTACCTTATCATTTCTACTTCGTCACAGTTTTTTACTCCAGCTGCATTACCTTCTTCTACATCGACATGCATCTCTAAAGCAAAATCTTCTCTAACTCTAACGAGTACATTTTCAAATATTAAACTTCTTGGTCCCTCTGTTTTTATTTTTACTATTTGTTTGTCTTTTACTCCGAATTCTTCAGCATCTTCAACGCTCATATGAATGTGTCTAGCTGCTGCTATAAGACCTTCTTTTAGTTCAACTTCCCCTTTAGGTCCCTTTAAAGTAACTTTTGGAGTGCCCTCCAAACTTCCTGAACCTTTTACAGGCACCTTAAGTCCCAATGTAAAACCATCGCTTAGGGATACTTCAACTTGAGATTGATTTCTTGCAGGTCCTAAAACTCTTACTCCTTCAATAGTTCTCTTTGGTCCAACTAGATCTACCTTTTCATCACAAGCAAATTGACCTGGCTGAGATAAATCTTTGATTGGAGTTAATTCATATCCTGCTCCGAAAAGTTTTTCAATGTCTTCTTGACTTAAATGTACGTGTCTATTTGATAATGCTATTGGTAATTTATTTTTCATAACAACCCTCCTGTATTTTTTAACATTAAAATTATATATAAAATATTAATATTTTTCAACTTATAAATGGCATAAACTATTAAATATTTGTATAAAATTAGGATTTGATACATTTACTGAATCAAAGTTATCAATGCAGGTTTTCCCTTCAGACACATACCCTGCTACTGCAAGCATCATGGCAATCCTATGGTCTCCTCTGCTGTTAACTGACGTTCCTAATAAATTTTTTCCTCCATTGATTATCATACCATCCTCAGTTGGAGTAATATCAGCCCCCATTTTATTTAATTCACAACAAACGGCATCTATTCTGTTAGTTTCTTTAACTTTTAGTTCTTCTGCATCTTTTATAATTGTACTACCTTCGGCAAAGTTTGCTGCTAAAGCAATTACAGGAATTTCATCTATTATACGGGGAATGATATCTCCGCCGATCTCTATGGCTTTTAACTGGGAGTATTTTATTTCTATATCTCCTACTTCTTCTTCATTTATAGTTCTTTTGTTATTAACTTTAATGTTTCCACCCATTTTACTAATTACATCTATTATACCCGTTCTAGTAGCATTTATTCCTACATCTTTGATAACTATATGGGAATCTTTAATTATCGAAGCTGCAACAATATAAAAGGCTGCTGATGATATGTCTCCAGGCACAAATATTTTTCTGCCTTTTATATTATTCCTTTTACCCTTCATAAATACTTTTTTACCATCAACTTTAATATATATACCGAAGTATTTCATCATACGTTCCGTATGATCCCTTGAAATTTCAGGTTGTATAATTGTAATATCTTCATCAGTATATAGACCTGCCAAAAGTATTGAGGATTTTACCTGGGCACTTGCTTTACTTTGTTTGTACTCTAATCCTGTGAGTTTATTCACGGGATTAATAATTATTGGAGGAAAAATATTATCACTACACCTTATATCTGCTCCCATCAATGAAAGGGGTTTGGTAATTCTATCCATAGGTCGTTTAGATAGTGAGTCATCTCCTGATATAGTAGTTCTAAAATTTTGTCCAGATAATAGTCCGGTCAACAATCTTATAGTAGTCCCTGAATTTCCTGCATATAAAGGTCCATCTGATTTTTTAAGTCCCTTTATTCCTACTCCATTTACAACAACTTCGCTATCATTTATGTCTATTCTTACACCTAGTTTTTTGAAACATTTTATAGTATCTAAACAATCTTCACCCATTAAAAAATTATTAATTTGAGTTTTCCCTTCAGAGATAGAGCCTAATATAACACTTCTGTGAGATATAGATTTATCTCCAGGGACTCTTATTACTCCTTTTAAAGAACTGTCTAATTTTTTTATTTCCATTTAAAACTCCTTTTACAGGCTTTCTATATAGGATAAGTATTTACTGTAATTATCCTTTATTTCTTCCAAAGAATCTCCACCAAATTTTTTCAAAAATTCATCGGCCACTACCCAGGCTGCAATGTTCTCAAGTATTACTCCTGCTGCAGGAACAGCACATACATCAGATCTTTCTTTACTTGCTTCTTTCTTTTCTTTAGTATCGATATCAACGGTATTCAAAGGTTTCATTAAAGTAGGTATAGGTTTAATTGCAGCTTTAACTACTATTACTTCACCATTTGTTATACCACCTTCTATACCTCCTGCATGATTGGTTCTTCTATAAAATTTATTTTCGTAATAAATCTCATCATGAATTTTAGAACCTTTATTGTCTGCACATTTAAACCCGTCTCCAATTTCTACACCTTTTACTGCCTGTAATGACATAAAATGCTGTGCAAGTATTCCGTCTATTTTTCTATCGTAAAATGTATGACTTCCTAAACCTACTGGTGGATTTGAAATTGAAATCTCTACAACTCCGCCTAAGGTATCTCCTTCTTTTTTAGCTTCATCAATATAAGTTTTGATTTGACTTTCTATATCTTTATCATAAACACGTAATTCAGATGATTCAATTTTATCCCAAAAATTGGTTCCTTTTTCAGATATATCAACATCTTTAATTCCGCCTATATTTATTACTCTACTGTTTATTTCTATATTGAATTCCTTTAATAGTTGCTTGCAAAATGCTCCTATAGCTGTTCTTGATGCTGTTTCTCGAGCACTAGCTCTTTCAAGTATATTTCTTACATCCCTTTGTCTGTATTTTATGACTCCAGGTAAATCTGCATGCCCCGGTCTCGGTTGAGTAATGCTTATACTCTCATCATGATATATATTCTCGCTTGACATAGGTATTTTCCAATTTTCCCAATCTTTGTTTTTTATTGTAAAGGAAATCGGGCTTCCAATGGTTTTACCAAATCTTATTCCGGATGCAATTTCTATTTTATCTTTTTCTATTGCCATTCTTTTACCTCGACCGTATCCAACCTGTCTCCTTGAAAGTTCCTTGTTTATATCTTCAATATTTATTTCAATATTTGATGGAAATCCTTCAATGATACCGATTAAACACTTTCCGTGTGATTCTCCTGCATTAAGAAATTTCATAATCTCACCCCTTATATTATTTGAAATTATTTGTCTTGTTATTTTTTCTTTTTATAAGTACCAGCATTGATATTGAAAATATGATTACTGTTATAATGTATCTTTTAACAATAAGTATACCCAAATCAGAGAAAAAGTTGGAAGGAAGCATCTGAATTAAAACATCCTCCTTAGGATTTAATATCCACAAGTCATTATTGAAAAGTACTTGATGAAAAACAACAAAAGCTTTGTTGAAATTAAATACTATTATAACACCAATCCCCATTAATAAAAAACTAAATATTATTCCTCCAATTAATAAAGTTTTAGATAGATTTTCTTTGTAATAAAATTTTAATATTAAGAATGATATAATTGCTGTTAAAAATAATGCATTTTTAATTATAAACCCTTTATCAAAAAGATCTCTCACATCTTTCATGTGTTCTATTTCTCTTTCACCAAATACTGCTTCTTCTCCTTCGGTTATTTTTATATTTAGATCATCTCTTTCTCCATCTAAATATTTAATTATTTCTTTTGAAATTTCTAATAACTTCTCTTTTTCTATTCCTGTTACTATTTCTGTATTATTTTCTTCTAATTTAGTTTCAAAATAATTAATATTTAAAGAAGAGTATTGAAAAATTATAAGTAATAAAAAAGCAAACAAAGATATAACCAGTATAATTTTAAGAAATTTTTTCATTTTGCCTCCTATAGAATAACCCCTTAATGCTAAGGGGTTCCTTTAATAATTATATTCTAATCAATTTCTTTAATATATTCAAATAATTCTTTTAAGTTGTTAGCATATAGTACATTCCTACTAGTTTTTAATTTTTCAATAATTTTATCGCTTTCTCCTTCGATAAAATCTCTATTATTATTGTGTAAAATTATAATTTTTTTATTTTTGTACTCTTTCAATATCCTTAGATTTGTAATGTTATGCTTGCCAAAAGGAACATCTGTAACTAATACAATATCAGAATTCTGAATTTTATTTTTATAATCATTAATAACTTTTTCACTGAATTCTGAAAAGGGTTTTTCTTTTATACATTCTATATTAAGAGACTCACATACTCTTACATCACTATCTCCATCATGAATAATCCCACAACTTAAATCATATTTTTCCGAAAATAATTTTTCTATAATATATTCTCCCGTTCCACCACCACAGATGATATGTATTTTTTTGTCTTTTTTATTTACATCTCTGTTTACTCTTAAAGGAACTATTTCTTTGTAATTCAATAGTTTATTTTCTCTTATAAGCATTTCCATATTGTATGCTTTAGATAAGTTTTCAACATTAAAAACTTTTTCAGGAGTATCGTATTCTACAACTTCACCATTATTTAAAAATAATATTCTATCACTAAATCTTGATGCTATATTTAAATCATGCATTATTGAAATAACTGTGATTTCTTCTTCTCTATTTAATCTATAAATTAATTCTACTATTTCTAATTCATGATGCATATCTAAACTGGAAGTTACTTCATCTAGATAAATTAAATCTGTATCTTGAGCCAAAGCTCTAGCAGTTATTACTCTTTGTTTTTCTCCTCCACTTAAACTATTGTAAAATCTATTTCTTAGATCATATGTATTAGTTTGTACCATAGCCTTATAAATAAGATTTTTATTTGTTTTAAATTCTTCTTTTCCTTTATTATCTTTATACGGATTTCGACCCATCTTTATAATATCAATTACTTTGAAATTAAATGGAAGAGTATATTCTTGGGGAACTACAGATATTATTCTGGCTTTTTCTTTTTTCGAATATTTTTTAATTGATTTACCTTTTAATTCTACAGTCCCTGTATAATCAAGGTTGTCAGCTAAACATTTAATCAATGTAGTTTTTCCTGCCCCATTTGGTCCAATAATACTAATAAACTCTCCCTTTAATACATTGAAATTAATATCTTTTATAATATTTATATTATTAACACTATAATTTAAGTTGCTCACTTTTAAAATACTATCCATTAAAAAACCTCTGCTTTTTTCTTTTTTAAAATATATATAAAGAATGGTGCTCCTAATATGGCAGTAATAATTCCTACTGGTATTTCCTGAGGTATTAAACTTCTGGCTATAGTATCACAAATAACCATTAATGCTCCCCCAGTTATAAATGATAAGGGCAATAATTTAATATGTTTAGGTCCTATAAATATTCTTACTATATGAGGCACTATAAGACCTACAAACCCTATAATTCCTGAAACGGAAACTGAAGCCGCTGTAATAATAGATGCGGTTATCAAAATTATTTTTTTTACCTTATCTGCTTCAACACCCAGGTTTTTAGCAGATTCATCTCCAAGAAGCAGTATATCCATATCTTTAGAATAATACATTAAAATAATAAATCCCAAAATTGTATAAGGTAGAATATTGGTTATACTTTCCCAGCCTTTCCCAGATAGACTTCCCATAGTCCAAAAAAATATTTTATTTAAATCTCTGTCATTAAGCATCATTAAAGTAGATAAGATAGCCGTTAAAAATTGACTCATTGCTATACCGCTAAGTAGAAGCGTTGTAACCGGTACTTCATTTTTTATACGGGCAATATTATAGACTATGAAAATCACAAGTAATGCTCCAGCGAAAGCCATTAAAGATATAAAATTTAAACCTAAAATATTAAAGGATATTTTACTAATGATTCCAATTGTTGCTCCTAGTGCTGCCCCTGATGATATTCCCAGTACAAAGGGATCCGCCATAGGATTTTTTAGGATACCCTGATATGTAACTCCAGCAATAGAAAGCATACCTCCTATAAATAGACTCACTATTATTCTGGGAAATCTTATGTTCCATATTATATACACAATACTGCTGTCTATATTTAGATAAGCATCTTCATTTCCTAGAGTTTTACCATATACTATATTTAATATATCTTTAACACTTACATTTACCGCACCTAAAGAGAGGGATATAAAAATTATTATTACAATAAAAACTGAAAGAGTTATTAAAAATAATTTATTTTTTCTCATTTGACCACCTTAATCATCTATTACTAAAAGAGAATGCTTAAGCATTCTCTTTATATTACTTGCCTTGAAATGCTTCGGGATGTATTGCTTGAGCTATCATTTCTAATCCATCAATTATTCTTGGTCCCGTTCTTGAAACTATATCAGGATGAAGCATATAAATATTGTTTTCTTTAATAGCTGTAATATTTTCATATCCATTTCTATTTTTAATATCCTCTACAGTTTTAAATCCATCATCGGCAGTCAGGTAAACTTCAGGATCTCTATCTATAAGTAACTCTAAACTATATTCTGGATATAAAGATTCTGCATCATAAGCTATGTTTTCTCCGTTAGCTATAGTAATTAATTCGTGTAGTATGCTTCCAGGTCCTGCAGTCATTAATGGTTCATTCCACACTTCATAAAAAACCTTTTTGCTTTCAAAATTTCCTGCTTTTTCTTCGATGGACTCTTTTCTAGATACCATGTTAGCTATCAATGATTCAGCATCTTCCTGCAAACCTAAAATAATACCTATGTTTTTTATATTATCAAATACTTCGTCTAAGTTTTGAGGATCTTGTAAAAAAACTTTTATCCCGGCATCTTCTAATTTAGATCTTTGATCTTCTCCCATTGATAGAGCAACTACAAAATCAGGATTTTTTTCAATTACTCTTTCTAAATTAGGTCCTTCAAAATCTCCAACTACATCTATTTCTTTAGCTTCATCAGGATAATTGCAGTATGAAGTTACTCCAGATAGTTTATCTCCAGCTCCTAATGCAAAAATAGTTTCTGTCATACTCGGTGCTAATGAAATAATTACTTCTGCAGGTTTTTCTACCTCTATTTGACCACCCTCTCCATCTACTATTTTAACCGGATAATCGGATTTTTCTTCTTCTACTTCTTCTGGTATTTCTTCCGGGGATTCATTATCTACTTCTTCAGCAGGTTCATTTCCACATCCCGCTGCTAATAATACTAGCATTAAAATTAATAAAAAACTTAAAAATTTTCTTTTCATAAATATCCTCCATTTTTTTATTTTTGAAAATAAAAAAAACCTAACTCGAAGTTAGGGGGTAAACATATTAATAAAAAATATATGTCTCCTTCCCTCCGAAGGTACAGTACTTAGTTTTTAGGCAGGTCTCCTGGCTTAAGCATATTCTCATTTCAACCTTCCCTTAAAGTGGTATTCAGAAATGATAAACTATTACAGTAGCGGGGGCTGCAGCGGATTTAAACCGCTTTCCCTATTAATTATATAAACCTAAAAGCAAATATTTTATTTTCACCTCAAAGATTATCACATTTCTTTTTATATTACAAATATAATATTGATTTTTTACATACATAATGTAAAATATATTAATACTAAGATTACACGGGAGGAATAAATGAATTACGAAGAAGCAATCGAATATATCCATTCGACTTATCGATTTGGAAGTAAACTAGGTCTAGATAATATATCCAGACTCATGAGTAAATTGGGTAATCCACAGGATTCCCTAAATATAATTCACGTAGCTGGAACTAATGGAAAAGGTTCTATATCTGCAATGATACAATCTGTCTTATCAGAATCCGGGTACAAAACAGGATTTTTTATATCTCCATATTTGGAAAGATTTACTGAACGAATTCAAATAGACAATGAAGAAATATCAAAAGTAGATCTTGCTGTAATAACAAGTGATGTTAAAAAAGCTGTAGATGAAATTTTAAAAGAAGGCTTCAACCATCCGACAGAATTTGAAATTGTTACTGCAATGGGTTTCTTGTATTTTTTTAGAAAAAATGTGGATTTTTTAGTTTTAGAAGTAGGTTTAGGCGGTAGATATGATGCTACTAATGTAATAAAACATTCTTTGATTTCTATAATTGCTTCTATTAGCTTAGAACATACTGAATATTTAGGTGACACGGTAGAAAAGATAGCTTTTGAAAAGGCCGGTATAATTAAAAATAATAATAATGTAGTTGTTTATCCACAGGAAGAAAAAATAATAAATGTAATAAAAAAACAAGCTGACGAGAAAGGATCTAATGTATATTTACCAAATCTTGATGATATAGTAGTTAAAGATTCCAGTACACTATCCTATAAAAACGAAACCTTTCAAATTAAAAACTTCACAATTAAATTTTACGGTAAACACCAATTGAAAAATTTATTAGTTGCAATAAAATCTTTGGAAATATTAAAAAATAAAGGTTTTAAAATTAGTAATGAGAATTTTAAAAGAGGTATTGAAAGGGCATCCATGCCAGGAAGATTTGAGTTTCTTCAACACAATCCCGATATAGTTATAGACGTTGCTCACAATAAAGATGGTATAGATAGCTTTACGGACACTATTATCCCTTTATTAGGTCATAAGGATCTTGTTCTATTCATAAGTATGCTTAATGATAAAAAGCCTGAAAACCTTAACCTAAAGCTTCTAGAATCGTCTAAAGAAATATATACTTTAACACCAAAAAGTAATAGAGCTATAACATCGGTTGATTTAAAAGAAGTGATAGAAAAAAAATTAAAAATAAACAAAATAATAGCTTTGAATTCATATAAAGAAGCTGTCAGAATAGCTCAATCACAAGATAAAATGACTATATCAGCTTTTATTGGTTCCTTCTATATGGTTGGTGAAATTAGAACTTTATTAAAAAAATTATAGCAGTAGAGCTATAATTTTTTATATTTTTCCCTCACTTCATTTATTTCACCGCATGTCATTTTACCTTCTGGACAAGG
>JAWSUU010000072.1:0-12007 GCA_033549325.1 Bacillota bacterium
ATATATAAGCAGCAGTTTTTATTAATAGGTTATCAATTATTCTTAGGATATAGGTTGATGTTAAGAACAAAAATCTTAGAACAGGAATATATAAATTTTTTTCCAATGATATCCAGTTTTCAGATTTATTAAAGTAATCTAAGTGACCACTATTTTTATTTTCTTTTCTTAATTTAGGTAGTATATATTTTAAATATATAAATATTCCTAATCCAATAGTAATAAAAGAAGATGACATATTTCCTAGGGAATAAAATTGGATGCTGTGAATAGAAGTTGGATCAATATTAAAAATACTGTAAATATTAAAAAAATACTTTTCGAACACGTTAGGAGTAAGACCTACATATATTATAATAAAGGATGATATAACCATAGGGAAAAGAGCTCTTTTATTTATATACCGTCTATAAGATGCATAATACTTACTGTTATCTTCAACAAATAAACTTATGTATAATTTTAGTAAATATGCTGTTGTAATAGAACTTCCCACTGTAAATAAAATTTCAATACTTATTCTAATATAATTAGAAAATCCATGTAAAAATTCAGATAAACTGTGGTGAATTAAAGTTTTGCTTAAGTAACCGTTAAATCCAGGCATACCTATAATTGCACAAAAACCAATAAAAAATGTGATTTTTAGAATTGGCTTAAATCTTCCAAAACCGTAAAGTTTATTAATATCTAGTTCATGAGTAATCATATAAATTATACCAACGCCCATAAATAACATAACTTTAAAAACTCCATGATTGAATATATGAAACATTGTACCGTATACTGCTAAATAACCATGATCTTTTAAAAGTCCTATAAGTCCAATACCTAAAAATAAATAACCTATTTGACTCATTGTACTGTAGGCTAAAGTTTTTTTAATATTTACAGGATACAAAGCTAATATACCTCCTGTAAAAATATTTGTAAATCCAAATACAACCATTAAATAGGATAGATACATGTCGTAATTCATTAAAAAAATTACTGTGATTAAAATTCCGAATATACCTGTCTTAACTAAGATACCTGATAAAATAGCACTTGCTGGAGTAGGAGCTGCAGGGTGTGCTTTTGGAAGCCACATGTGAAGAGGTACCAAACCCGCTTTAATACCGAAACCGATTATCAAAAGACCACTTATTACATACTTTATATAGCCTAAGTCAGGTAAAACATAAGAAAGTTGAGTAATGTTCAAAATTTGAGTATAGGAATACAGTATAAATATACCCATAAGGAGTATCATACCACCGGCAACAGCCATGGCCATGTAAGTAACTCCTGCTTCATGTGCTTCATCATCCTCATCATGTATAATTAACGGATATGATGAAAAGGACATTATTTCAAAGAATGTGAAAAGATTAAGTATATTTTCAGAGATAAAAATACCCAAGGTACTTATATAAGTAACCATAAAGAAAAAGTGATATCTATTTCTATGTATGTAGCCAAACAAGTACTGACTGGAATAAATATTAACTATAAACCATATAAAACTTGTTAGTAGAACAAATACATATCTAAAAGCATCAAGCTTTAAATATAATCCTGTCCCCATCACATAGGATATTTGATAAGTTATACTTTCTGTTTTGATATATTTAAATAAATATATCACTACAATAAGATTGATAAGAGTAGATAATATATTTATTAAATTTCTTAAAAATTCATTTTTCTTTCCAACAAAATACGAAGCTGTAGTTGTTATAGTTGGAAATAGTAAAATAAATAAGAGTAATATGTCCATATTTTATCCGTCCTTTAAAATAATTTTTCTGCTGCTATTTGTATAGTGTTTATTATGGCATTAGGGAAAATACCTAGAATTACATTAATAGCTGCTAAAATAATAATCGGTATAAGCATAAAGTTGTTTGGCTCTGATACTTCGACTTCTTCAGATGGATTGCCTTTAAAAAAGGCTGTAGAAATTATTGGAATTAAATATGCAGCGGTAAAAAAAGCACTAAGTAATAGTATAATAGGAATTAGATAGTTTCCTTGATCCAATCCTCCAATAGCAAGAAACCATTTACTTACAAAACCATTTGTCGGAGGGATCCCGATCAAACAAATAGAAGCCACAGTAAAACTAATCATAGTTTTCGGCATTTTTTTACCAATGCCGGCTATTTCATGAAGTTCGGTTTTCTTTTCATAGTGCATTATAGCTCCAACACAAAAAAACAAAGTGATTTTAACAGTTGCATGAAAAAGCATATGAAGCATGCCACCAATATAAGAACTATTTTCAAATATCACTAAAGCCAACATTATATACCCCAATTGACTGATAGTAGAATAGGCAAGTCGTCTCTTTAAATTTTCCTGATGTATAGCTAAAAAGGAGCCCATTAAAATTGTAAGTAAAACTAAAATTA
Organism: Bacillota bacterium; assembly: GCA_033549325.1. Taxonomy (GTDB): domain Bacteria; phylum Bacillota; class Clostridia; order Tissierellales; family Dethiosulfatibacteraceae; genus UBA8670. Next base: position 2,394 of record JAWSUU010000072.1, read on the forward strand.
ATGTGTATTTATTTCCTTCAGTAAATTCAATTACTCTCCAACCCAGTACATAATAAGTCATCCTACCTAAGGCAAATATTCCGGATTTTACAACAGCTACGGCATGAAGAAGAGCACTTACAGGTGTAGGCGCCACCATAGCAGAAGGTAACCATGAATGAAAAGGTACCAGTGCAGCTTTAACACCAAAGCCTAAAAACAAGAGAATATATATCATGAAATATAAATTCTTATTTCCAAACACTAAACTTCCCACAACACCCCCGGGAATAAATGATAAATTTTGAGTTTGACTGTAAAGAAGTATTATTCCAAAAAGAACCATTGTCGCACCAAAAAAAGAATATATTAAATATTTTTTTCCTGCATTTAAAGCCTTTTCAGAACCTTTCTCAATCACCAGTGGAAATGTAGACAATGTGAGTAGTTCGTAAAATAAATATAAAGTAATTAGATTTCCTGAAAAAGCTATTCCAAGAGTAACCCCTTCAGTAATAAGAAAAAACATAAAAAATTTATTTAAATTATTAGATTTTCCCATATAGTCTATAGAATAAAACGTAGTAAAAATCCACAAACTCGACACCAAAATAGCAAATATTTTACCGGTACTATCCGGGTGAAGGTATAAATCTAAAAACTCATTAATTTTAACCATATGATAAAAAATATTGTTTTTAAATAAAACTATATAAAGAACCAAGAAAAAATTCACTATAGTTGTTATTATTACAATTTTATTTATATTTTCAGATGAAGGCTTTGATATTCCCACAACTAATCCCATAATAATAGGAATTATGATGGGCAAAAAGATTTCAAAGTTCATTACATTCTCCTTGTTTATATATTAAATATTTCAATTAGATTATGAGACATACCACCGATTACTACCATAGAAAGTACTAATAGAATCACTGGCAGTAATTTAGTAAAAGAAACTTTTTTTGATTTGTAGATTTTACCATCAAGATTATCATTTCCAAAATAACCATTAATAATAATAGGGAAATAATATAAAACATTAAGAAGAGAGCTGGCTAATATAATAAGTATTAGTGGAACCCTTTCGACTTCGATACAAGCTAAAGATAAATACCACTTAGAAATAAATCCGGGGAGTATAGGGATACCTACCATAGAAAAAGCTCCTAAGGTAAATAAACCTAAAGTTAAAGGCATTTCTCTTCCTATTCCCTTTAAGTCTTCTATTTTTTTACTTCCCGTCTTATCAATAAATAATCCTGATATTAAGAAAAGAGAAGATTTTGTAACAGCATGTCCTATTATATGATAAATTGCAATTGCTGTACCAGATATTGTACCTAACCCTATACCAAAAACTATATAGCCCATTTGAGCAACACTAGAATATGCAACCATACGTTTAAGTTCTTTTTGCATGATGGCCATTATGGATCCGAATATCATTCCCATTGAACCTAACAGCAAAATTATGTCCATAATTATAAAACTGTTTACAATTTCATAGCTAAACATTCTGAATAAAATTTTAATGAGCATAAATACATATACTTTAATAACTAGTGCCGATAAAGCAGCACTTGCAGGAGTTGGTGCAGAAGAATGTGCGTCTGGAAGCCAGCTGTGAAGTGGAAATACAGCACTTTTTATGCCTAATCCAACAGTAAATAATCCCAAGATTATTAAAACAGCATTTCTGTGGAATTGATAATTTGTTATAATAATTTCGTGTATATTAGTAATATTTAAATGACCTGTGATAGAGTATATATATGCAATAGCCATTAGAACTAGCCCGGAACCTATGGTACTCATTATCAAATACTTTACTGTAGCCTTAATATTTTCTTTTTTATCCTTTAAAATAATAATGCCGCAAGCTGAAAGTGTAGACACCTCTATAAAAACGTAGCTGTTAAAGAGATCATTTGAATATATAACTCCCAGCAGAGAAGCTAATAACACATTTATTAAGATGTAAAAGAAAGATATTCTGTTTTCTGGTACTTCTTTTTCTAAATTAAATTTTGAATACCATAGAATCATGACCATAACAAATGTAAAAATTAAACCTATAACTGCTTCAGAGTTACTTATAAAAAATTCGATACCCAATAGATTATTTGGATCTCCTAAGGATAGAGTAATAATATTTTGTGTTAACACTTTTCTTACTAATATAATTGAAAGAAAAAAAACAAAAATATTTGAAGTTAATGAAATAAACTTAATGCTTTTATTGTTTTTTGTAATCATCATTATAAAAGAAAATAAAATTAGTATTAAAATATTTAGAATAGGTATATAATTAATCATTCTGGGCTCCTCTCATTCTTAATATAATATCTAAATCAACAGTATTGTAATGTTTATATAATTTAATAGTTAAAGCTAGTGCAAAAGCTGTAGTTGTAACGGCAACAACTATACCTGTTAACATAAGAGCACTGGGAATTGGGTTGATATAATTACTAACACCTTTAAAGGAATCAATTACGATAGGTGCTTCCTTACCATTAATATATCCTTTTGCTATAAAAAACAAAAATATAGCTGTGTCCATAATATTCATGCCAATGATTTTTTTTATTAAGTTTCTGTGAAGCATTAATGTCGCAAAGCCTACACCAAAAAGAATAATAGCTCCAGTTTCAAAATAATTGGTTAAAAGTATTTCCATATCAAACCTCATCCCTTATAAAGATTGAAAAAATTATATAAAAAATAGATGCAACTAATAATCCAACTGCTATATTTAAAGGCAGTATAAATCCTGAACTCATGATATTCCCGGGAGTGCCTATATGAGGATGAGGCAAATGGAGTTCATCAGATATAAAACTATATCCTTTTAATAAAGTGTAAAATATTAATGAAATGCTGGTGATGAGTAAAAGTTTTTGCTTCGTATAGATGTTTTTTACAAAATCTTCACCATATATTAAATGCATTATAATCAATGAAGTTCCTAAAATTGTTCCTCCAGAAAAGCCTCCTCCGGGAGATAAGTGTCCGTTAATGATTACATATATACCAAAAAGCTGTATTAGTGGTAGCAAAATTTTCCCTATTTCTTTTAAAATTATATCTCTTTCCATAATAGACTCCTATTTTTTAAAAAGAAGCATAATAACAGTTAAACCACTAAATAAGACTGTCGCTTCCATTAAAGTATCTAAAGCTCTATAATCCAAAATTATACCAGTTACTATGTTTAAAGATCCAGTTTCTTTTGTAGTATTTTTCAGGTAAGTTTTGCTAAGAATATTATTTGTTGGATTATTTTCATTACCAAATTCAGGAAGATCATTAACTCCAATAAGCAATATTAATATAAGCATAACAGTAATAAAAATAGCACTAATTTTCCTCATTATCTTCACCTGTTACCTTTCGTATCGTTAACACAAATAATAAAGTAGTAACACCAGCACCTACTGCTGCTTCGGTTATTGCTAAATCAGGAGCATTTAATTGCTGCCATAGTACTGCCATGAGAAGACTATATACCATAAAAACTACAACGCTAGCTAAAAGATTCTTTATTACAGATACTGATATAGCAAATATTATCAAAAAAATTAATATTATTATACTAAAGCTTTCCATCTTCAGAATCTCCTTTGCTTTCATAATTCCCTTTAGCTATAATGTGGGTAGCAGTAGGAGTAGTTATAAATATAAAAATTATTACAAGGATAATTTTAAAAGTAACAGCATTTAATCCATTGTAAATACAGAAAGAGGTTAATGTTAAAAAAGCTCCCATGGTATCACACTTAGCTGAACTATGAGCTCTGGTATAAACATCAGGAAATTTTAATATGCCTAGTGTACCGACAGCAAAAAAGAACAAACCTGATATTAAAAAGATAAAAAAGAATAATTCAGTCATATTAAGACTCCTTTATAACTTTAGATATTAAGATAGAAGCAGTGAAACTAATTAAAGCATAAACCAATGCAACATCTATAAAATAAGTTTCATTAAAAATAAAAGAAACTCCAATTATTATTGTGATTACTTTAGTATTAACAACATTTATAGCTATTATTCTATCAGCGATACTTGGTCCTTTAATAGCTCTGTACATACATAAAAATATAGTGAAAGATAAAAAAATTAATGAAAATTTCAGCAAATTAATCATAATACTTTTCCTCGATTTTTAATAATATTTTTTCGAATTTGGAATTTTCTACACCTTTTTTAAAGTCTTTTTTTAAGCAATGAACTTTAAGAACATCTTCCTCAAGATTAATTGTCAGAGTTCCTGGTGTTAAAGTTATAGAATTAGCTAATATCATTTTGTGAAAATCAGATTTTAAATTAGTTTTATGTGTAATAATTGTAGAATCCAAATTAGGTTTTGGGTTTAAAATAATAAGAGCAACATGAATATTAGCCTTTATTATTTCAATAATCAAAATAAATAAATATTCAAAAAATAAAATAAAATACCTAAATTTCAATTTAGGAATTTTAAAGTCCAAAAAAGAACTATTTGTGTATGCTATAAACGAAGAAGATATTAAACCTATAAATACAATTTCTATATTGAAATTTTCTGAAAAAATAATCCAAATAATGGTATAGAAAAGTGTAAAGAAGATATTCAAGTATCATCACTCCTATAATATTAAGAAAATGGAATAGTTGATATATATAAAAAACCAATGTTATAATAACATATATCGAATATATATTCAATCTTTGATTAATAGTTAACAATATATTAAGAATTGATTAATTAAACTCTACGAAATTGTAAAAGAAGGTTCTCTATAGTATAATTATTTAATAAATTAAATTATATGGAACTAAATCGGATTTAGTTCGTCTATATAAATAATAACAGGGGTGAATATAATATGAACCAAGACTTAATTATTAAAAGTCAAAAAGGTGATATTGAGGCTTTTGAAGAATTGATAAAAGAACATAAAAAATATGCATATAACATAGCTCTTAAAATTCTTAAAAACAAAGAAGATGCAGAGGATATATCTCAGGAAGCATTAATCAAAATTTATGAAAGTATAAAAAGCTTTAATATGAATTCTTCATTTAAAACCTGGATGTATAAAATAGTATTCAATACCTGTATTGACTTTAAAAGAAAAAAAAGACTGAAAACATCCTCTTTAAATGAACCAATTCACTATGGATACGATGAAATACCAAAACAAATTGAAGACAATGATAAAAATCCAGAAAGACTATTAACTGAAAAGTTAAATAAAGAACTGGTGAGAGAGAGTATAGATATGTTGGATGATGACTTTAAGAATGTCATTATATTAAGAGACATTCAAGGATTTAAGTATAAGGAAATTGCAGAAATACTTGATTGTAATGAAGGTACTGTTAAATCAAGAATAAGTAGAGGTAGAGAAAAATTAAAAGAAATAATCATACAAAATATGTAGAAAAATGGAAGGTGATTTTATGAACTGTAGGGCATGTAAAGAAAAAATATCTTTATATATAGATAATGAACTTACAGATAAAGAAGTAGCAGAATTTGAGGAGCATCTTAGAGTATGTGATAACTGCCGTGTAGAGTTTGAAAATACAAGATACATTATTGAGACAGTTAATAATATGCCTCTTGAAAAATTACCTGAAGGATATTGTGAAAAACTTCACGATAAATTAACAGAAAAAAAATCAAAAAATAAATGGAACTGGAAACGAATAACGGCAATAGCAGCGACATTTGTTGTATTAATAGGAGCCACATACGTATTTTCAAACTTAGGTTTAGGAGGAGGAAAAACTTCTAACGACATGGGATTTATGGAGGAAGCTGCTGAAGAACCTGCTTTTCCTGCAGAAGCACCATCTATAGAACAAGAAACTGCTTTTGAAGAAGCTGAATATGATGATGCTTTGAGAGAAGAAATGGGATTCAGTGGGGTTTCAGATAGTGAGAAAAACGTTGGAATAACATCAGAAAACACAAGCTATCGAGATAGAGAGTTAAAAATTATAAAAACTGGAAGTTTAGAGGTTGAAACATCTGAATACGATAAATTTGTAGATAATATTGAATCTATTGTAAGAGATAACAATGGGTACATAGAAAACATGGAAACCTATACAAATAATTACTATTATGACAGCAGCAACAATAAAGTGAAATTAAGAACTGGAAGATTTACAATTAGGATACCAAACGAAGCATTTCAATCAGTTTTTGACTATCTAAAAGGCGAAGGAGAATTAATTCAAGAATCAATAAATGAAAATGATGTAACAAGACAGTATTACGAAATAGACAACAAGGTTAAAAATTTAGAGGTTCAGGAAGAAAGACTTCGAGAACTCATGGGGCAGGCGGAGAATGTTACTGAAATCATGGAGATTGAAAAAGAGCTGACTAGAATAAGAAGTGAAATAGATAATCTGAAGATGAATCTTTCGGATATAGATAATAGAGCTTCAATGTCTACAATACATCTTGGACTAAGAGAAATAGAAAATAAAGGTAGAATTCAGCCGGTAGATGAAAATATTTGGTCTGAAGCTAAAGAAAGCTTTACAAGATCAATAAATAGAATGATTAATTTCATGGAAAATTCCTTTATAGCATTAATAGGTTTCATACCTATACTTGTTGTAACTTTGGTAGCTCTTTACGTAATATGGATAATAGTAAAAAAAGTACATAAGAAAAAGTCTTAAATAATATTAAGAATAGACCTCGAAAAGAGGTCTATTTTTATGTTTGTAATTGATATAGAAATATAATATAGTATTTATGATAGACAAAATAATTAATTAGGGAGTTTTATAAATGAGTAAAGATAAATTTGTGATTATTGATGGAAACAGTATTTTATTTAGAGCATACTATGCACTACCACCTTTGAAAAATAAAAAAGGTGTTTTTACAAATGCAGTATATGGATTTTTAACAATGCTGTACAAAATTATTGATGATTACCAGCCAAAATATATTTGTGTAGCTTTTGACCCTGATAAACCTACCTTCAGACACGAAAAATATGAAGACTATAAAGCTGGAAGAGCAAAAGCACCAAATGAATTAGTAATGCAGTTTGGTATGATAAGAGAAGTTTTAGATAAACATAATATTGAATACTTAGAGATAGATAGTTATGAAGCGGATGATATTGCTGGTTCTTTAGCAAATAAATTCAAAGAAAAGGGTATTAAAACTTATTTAGTTACAAGTGATAAAGATTATTTACAACTTATCGATAAGGACACTACCGTTATATTAACAAAAACCGGAGTTACAAATATTGTTGAGTTTGATGAAAATAAAATGGAAGAAGAGTATGGAATTACACCTGAACAATTTATTGATTTAAAAGCATTAATGGGAGACAGTTCGGATAATATTCCTGGAGTATATGGCATAGGGGAAAAAACAGGACTTAAACTTTTGAAAAAATACGAAACCTTAGATGGAGTCTATGAAAATATTGACGAAATAAAAGGTAAGATGAAAGAAAGACTTGAAAAAGAAAAAAGCCAGGCATATTTAAGCTATACCTTAGCTAAAATAATAAAAAATTTACCTATGGAATATAAATTAGATTTTTTCAAATATTCAGAAGCAGATAAAAAGGAATTACTAAAATTATATGATGAATATGAATTCAGGAAATTAAAAGATAGATTTAAAGAAAGTGCCCAACTTTCCTTTGGAACTGATAATATAAATATTAAAGAAAAAGAAAAAAATGTTAAGGAAATACCTGAAGGAAAAGAGATTAAAATAGAAGAATTAGCAAAAAAAATAAAAGAAAAGAAAAGATTTGGATTTAAATTTTTATACAGCGATGAGAGAGTGTACTATTCTAAAATTGTTTATGCCGGATTTATTATCGAAAATGATGTGTTTTATATAAAAGAAAAAATCTCTGAATCATTAAATAAAATGAAAGATATATTTGAAGATGAAGAAATTAAAAAATACAGTCACCATATAAAGGACGAATTAATATCTTTATTGAAATTAGGTATTAACCTAAATGGATTAGAATTCGACTCAATGATAGGAAAATATATTATTGACCCTTCAGAAAGATCCTATGATATAGATAGACTAGCTTATGAATTTTTGGAGATAGATATTCATGACGAAAGCTATTATTTGGGAAAGGGTAAAAAGAAAAAGAATTTTGGAGAAATAGAAGAAGAAAAGGCTTTAAAATATTTAACTGAATTGCTATATATAACTGATAACATTAAAGATAATATAGAAAAAAAGCTTAAAGAAACAAAAATGGAAAAGTTATATAATAATTTTGAATTGCCTTTAGTAAAGGTTATGGCGTCAATGGAAGTCCTTGGATTTAAAATTGATAAAGAAGAACTAAATAATATTGGTGATAAATTTAAAGGGAAACTAGAAATATTAGAAGAAGTCATTCAAGATTTTGCAGGTGAAGAATTTAATCTAAATTCTCCTAAGCAATTAGGAGAAATACTTTTTAATAAATTAGATTTACCGGTAATAAAAAAGACAAAGACGGGATTTTCAACTAATGCCGAAGTCTTGGAAAAACTTAAATCAAAACATCCAATAATAAACAAAATAATAGAGTATAGACAGTTATCAAAACTAAACTCAACCTATGTAGACGGATTCATAAAATTAGTAGACGGAAATGATGGTAGAGTTCATTCTAGCTTTAAACAAACAACTGCATCCACAGGAAGAATATCCAGTACTGAACCTAATTTGCAAAATATACCTGTAAGAACTGAAGAAGGAAGAGAATTAAGAAAAGTATTTGTTGCAGAAAGCGAGGATTATATTTTACTTGATGCGGATTATTCACAAATAGAATTGAGAGTTCTTGCTCATGTTGCTGATGAAATAAAATTAATAGAAGCATTTGAAAATGGAGAAGATATTCATACTAAAACTGCTTCGGAAGTTTTTAAGGTACCTATGGATGAAGTAACTTCAACAATGAGAAGTAGAGCTAAGGCCGTTAATTTCGGTATTGTTTACGGCATAAGTGATTATGGTCTTAGTAGAGATTTAAATATTTCAAGAAAAGAAGCAAAAGAGTATATAGATAATTATTTAAATTATTATTCAAATATAAATAAATATATGAAGGAAATTATAAAAAAAGGTAAAAAAGATGGTTATGTAGAAACAGTATTTGGTAGAAGAAGATTTTTGCCTGAATTAAAATCCAGAAACTATAATGTTAGATCCTTTGGTGAAAGACTAGCATTAAACACACCTATACAGGGAACAGCTGCAGATATTATAAAAAAAGCAATGATTAATGTATACGAAAGACTGGAAAAAGAAAAATTAAAATCCAGGTTAATACTACAGGTTCATGATGAACTTATTATCGAAGTATATAAGCCGGAATTAGACAATATAAAAAATATTTTAAAAGAAGAAATGGAAAATGCAGCTAAACTAAAAATAAATCTGGCAGTAGATATGAGTACTGGAGGAAGTTGGTATGAGTCAAAATAACAAAGTTATCGTACTTACAGGAGGTATCGCTTCAGGCAAATCCACTGTTGGTAAGATATTGAAAGATAAAGGATATCAAGTTATAGAATCAGATAAAATAGTTCATAAATTATATAACAAAAATACAGAAGTATATGCCAAGCT
>JAWSUU010000073.1:0-11905 GCA_033549325.1 Bacillota bacterium
GCAACTTATTTTAATTTAACTCTAGATGAAATTAACTCTAAAAAGAAACCTCAGCGTATTTCTTTTCCAAGACAGATAGGTATGTATTTATCTAGAAAACATACTGATCATTCTCTTCCTAAGATAGGAGAAGAATTTGGCGGTAGAGATCATTCTACAGTTTTACATGCTTATAATAAAATAGAAGAAATGCTTGAAACAGATTTAGACCTGCAAAAAAAGGTAGATGATATAGAATCAGAGTTAATATAATTATTAACACAAAAAGTTAATAACTATGTTTATTTCCTGTTGTAAATTATTAATAGATTTTTTTATTATTTATCTATCAACATTCTATTAATCTATCTAATAACTTAAATAAAAAAGCTTCAGGTCTTATCAACAAATTAACAGCACTTACTACTATTACTATTTAAATATATATAATATATAATAATATAACAAATAACGGAGGTTGTTTATGAAATTATCAATTAATCAAAAAGATTTATCAAAAGGAATTAATATTGTGAGTAAAGCAGTTTCTACAAGAACAACAATGCCTATTTTAACAGGATTACTTCTGGAAGCTAAAGATAATACCCTTTATCTAACTGCTACAGATTTAGACTTAGGTATTAAAACATCAATTACTTGCAACATAGAAGAGGAAGGATCTATTGTAGTTAATTCAAGACTATTAAATGACTTCATTAGAAAATTACCATCTAATTCAAATGTTATAATAACTACAGATGATAAAAACAAAATGGATATTAGATGTGAAAAATCTGATTTTGTTATACTTTGTAATTCAGCTGATGAATATCCTGACAATACATTTATTCAAGATGGAGAATCAATAATGATGGATTCATCTAAACTAAAAAAACTAATTAGGTACACATCTTTTGCAGCTGCCCAAGATAATATGAAACCTGTACTTACAGGATGTTTAATGGAATTAGAAGATAATAAATGTGTATTTGCAGCGATAGATGGTTATAGACTTGCAGTAAAAGAAGAAGAAATAGAATACAGTGGAACTAATAAAGCCATAATACCTTCAAAATCTCTTTTAGAAGTTTATAGAATTATAGAAGATTTAGAAGAAGATATTGAAATAGTACTTTCTGAAAGCCATATATCATTTTTAATAGGTGATACAGTAATTATGTCAAATCTTTTAGAAGGTGAATTTATTAAATACAAAGATATTATAAAAGAAGGATATGTATCCAAGATTAAACTAAATACTAGTATATTTAGAAACTGCATAGAAAGGGTATCACTACTCGCAAAAGAAGATAAAAACAACCTAATAATATTTAAAGTAAATAATGACAATTTAACAATAGAATCAACTTCAGAATATGGAAATGCAGAAGAAATAATAGATATTGAATTAGAAGGTGAAGAGTTAAAAATAGGATTTAATTCTAAATATATATTAGATTTACTAAAAGTTGTAGAAAGTGAAGAAATATATCTAGAATTTCAAGGAAATTTAAATCCATGTATAGTTAGATTAGTAGGAACTAATCACTTTATGTATTTAGTTCTTCCCGTAAGAATAGGATAGAGGTGAACAATTAAAATGATTGAAATAAAAATTGAAGGTGAATTTATAAAACTTCAGCAATTTTTAAAATATATTGATGCAGCTCAAACAGGAGGTCATGCAAAAATTTTAATAAATGACGGTAATGTTAGAGTAAATGGAGAAGTCGAATATCAAAGAGGAAAAAAATTATATAAAGATGATATAATAGAAATAGATGACGAAGAATTTAAAATAATAACATAATAAAGGGGAATACCTTTGTACGTTGAAAATCTTTATTTGGAAAATTATAGAAATTTTGAAAAAATAAGTATAGAATTAAATGAAAAATTAAATTTATTTATAGGTGACAATGCTCAAGGTAAAACCAATTTAATCGAAGCTATTTTTTATATTTCTATAGGTAGATCCTTTAGATTTTCAAAAGATAGCAATTTGATTATGTTTGAAAAAGACAGGAACTATATAAAAATAAAAGTACAAAGAAGAAGAGATACAAAAGAAATAGAAGTAGAAATAAATAAAGATAAAAACAAAACTTACAAGATAAACAAATTAACCCTTGAAAAAAACAGTGAGTTAGTTGGTATTGTAAATATTGTAATTTTTTCTCCTGATAATTTAGATTTAATAAAGGGTAGTCCTGGAGACAGAAGAAAATTTTTAAATATAGAAATTTCTCAACTAAAACCTAAATATAAATATCTACTTAAAAAATATAAAAAAATACTTCTTCAAAGAAATAATTTATTAAAAAAAATGAATCAAAATACAAATAACTACAGGCTCTTAGAAGTGTGGGATGAGCATTTAATAGAAACAGGTAGTGAAATAATTCAATACAGAAATGAATTTATAAATAAAATAAAAAAAATATCAAAAAAAATACACTGGGAACTATCTGGAGAAAAGGAAAAATTAAATATTATTTATAAAACAGGTTTAGGTCTTTTAAGAAATGGAGATTTAGACTATATAAAAGAAAAATTTGAAAATAAATTAATTGAAAATAGAGAAAGAGAAATAGAGAGAGGAATTACACTTTACGGCCCTCATCTTGACGACATGAAAATAATAATAAACAGTAAAAATAGCAGATACTATTCATCACAAGGTCAAAAAAGAACTGCAGCTCTTTCTTTAAAATTATCTGAAATTGATATCATAAGAGAAGAAAAAAAAGATAATCCAATAGTTTTATTAGATGATGTACTATCAGAACTGGATAATAAAAGAAGATCTCATCTTCTGAAGTATATTGAAGAAGTTCAAACAATAATCACATCTACAGATGATTCTGATTTACTTAATTTATTGGAAGAAAAAGATAAAAAAATATTTTACATAAATAATGGAAAAATAACTAATATTATAGAATAGAGGTGTACTATGTCAGAAAAAATAAGAAATTACGGGGCGGATCAAATTAAGGTACTTGAAGGATTAGAGCCCGTTAGAAAAAGACCCGGTATGTATATAGGGTCAACAGGTCCAAGAGGTTTGCATCACTTAGTTTACGAAGTAGTAGATAATAGTATAGATGAAGCATTAGAAGGTGAATGCGATAAAATAGTTGTAACTATAAACGAAGATAATTCTGTAAAAGTAGAGGATAATGGAAGTGGTATTCCTACAGAAGAACATCCAAAAACCAAAAAATCTACAGTAGAAACAGTACTTACAGTACTTCATGCCGGAGGTAAATTCGATTCTGATGCATATAAGGTATCAGGTGGACTTCACGGTGTTGGTGTATCTGTTGTTAATGCTTTATCAGAATGGCTTGAAGTTGAAGTTTATAGAGATGGTAAAATCCATAAACAGAGATTTGCAAGAGGAGCAAAAACTACCGAACTTGAAGAAATTGGAAAAACAAGAAAACAAGGAACAACAATTACATTTAAACCAGATTATGAAATATTTGAAGAAATTGATTATGACTTTAATACACTTCAGCACAGATTAAGAGAACTGGCTTTTCTTAATAAAGGTGTAGAAATAATACTGGAAGATAAAAGAGAAGAAAAAAGAAAAGAAAGATACCACTACGAAGGTGGTATTAAGGAATTTGTAAAATATCTAAATAAAAACAAAAAACCTCTTCACAATAAGATAATTTATAAAGAAGTTGAAAATGAAAATAATATAATAGAGTATGCTATTCAATATACAGATGCATATAGTGAAGGTATTTATACCTTTGCAAACAATATTAATACTCAAGAAGGTGGAACTCATTTAAGTGGTTTTAAAGCTTCCCTTACAAGAGTTGTAAATGATTATGCAAGAAAAAATAATGTTTTAAAAGAAAAAGATGAAAATCTAAAAGGTGAAGATATTAGAGAAGGTATAACAGCAATTCTTTCTGTAAAACTTCAGGATCCTCAATTTGAAGGGCAAACAAAAACCAAACTTGGTAATTCAGATATGAGAGGGATAGTTGAATCAACTATAAATGAGCACTTGACATACTTTTTAGATGAAAATCCTCAAGTGGCAAAATATATAATAGAAAAAGCTGTTAGATCTGCAAAAGCAAGAGAAGCTGCCAGAAAAGCAAGGGAATTAACAAGAAGAAAAAATGCTTTAGACAGTATGGCATTACCTGGAAAATTAGCAGATTGTTCTGAAAAAGACCCTGCTCTTTGTGAAATATACCTGGTAGAGGGTGATTCAGCGGGAGGTTCAGCTAAGCAGGGTAGAGATAGAAGAACTCAAGCTATATTACCTCTAAGAGGAAAAATACTTAACGTTGAAAAAGCTAGATTAAATAGAATATTAAACTATGAAGAAATTAGATCTATGATTACAGCTTTTGGTTGTGGTATAGGTGAGGACTTCGATATAAATTCTTTAAGATACAGTAAAATAATAATTATGACAGATGCCGATGTGGATGGAGCCCACATAAGAACCTTGTTATTGACCTTCTTTTATAGATACATGAGACCATTAGTAGATAATGGGAACATATATATAGCTCAACCACCACTTTATAAAATTCAAAAGGGTAGAAAAGAATACTATGTATATTCAGACAAAGAACTTGAAAAACTTTTAGATGAAGAAGTTGGAAGAGATAGTAATTATGGACTTCAAAGATACAAAGGTCTTGGAGAAATGAATCCTGAACAGCTTTGGGATACTACTATGAATCCTGAAGAAAGAGTTGTACTTCAAGTAGAAGTAGAAGATGCTTTAGAAGCAGATGAAATTTTTACAACTCTAATGGGAGACAAGGTAGAACCTAGAAGAGAGTTCATAGAACAAAATGCTAAATATGTAAGCAATTTAGATATATAAGACATAAATATCGGAGGAAAAGATGGATATAGAAAATATAAGAAAAAATGTAATGCCGGTAAATATAGAAAAAGAAATGAAAAAATCATATTTAGACTATGCAATGACAGTAATCGTAAGCAGAGCATTACCAGATGTTAGAGATGGTCTAAAACCGGTACATAGAAGAATTTTGTATGCGATAAGTGAACTAGGAATAACTCCGGATAAGGCACATAGAAAAAGTGCACGTATAGTCGGGGATGTACTTGGTAAATATCACCCACACGGTGATACAGCAGTATATGATGCTATGGTAAGATTAGCACAGGATTTTTCTACAAGATATCTATTAGTTGACGGTCACGGAAACTTTGGGTCTGTGGATGGTGACAGTGCTGCAGCTATGAGATATACAGAAGCAAGAATGGGTAAAATTACTACCGAAATGCTTAGAGATATCAATAAAGAAACCATAGACTATAGAATGAACTTTGACGAAACTTTAAAAGAACCGGTAGTGTTACCTGCTAGATACCCTAATCTCTTAGCTAATGGGTCATCAGGTATTGCTGTAGGTATGGCAAGTAGTATACCACCAAATAACCTGGTAGAAATAATTGACGGGACAATAGCTCAAATAGATAATCCGGAAATAAGTATAGATGAATTACTGACACATATTAAAGGGCCGGATTTTCCTACTGGTGCTACAATAGTAGGAAAAGAAAGCATAAGAAAAGCTTACAAAACCGGTAGAGGAAAAATTAAAGTTAGGGCAAATGCCGATATAGAATCCATGGGCAATAACAAGAGTAAAATAATATTTACAGAAATACCGTATCAGGTAAACAAAGCAAGACTGATAGAAAAAATTGCGGAACTTGTAAAAGACAAAAAATTAGATGGTATAACAGATTTACGAGATGAAAGTGATAGAACTGGTATGAGAATTGTAGTTGAAATAAAAAGAGACTACAGTCCTGAGATTGTACTTAACAACCTTTATAAACATACTCAGCTTCAAAATACATTCTCAATTATAAATATAGCATTAGTAAATGGAGAACCAAAGACTTTAAATTTAAAAGAAATGATTTACCACTACATCGAACATCAAAAAGATGTAGTAACAAGAAGAACTGAATACGATCTTAATAAAGCTGAAGCTAGAGCTCATTTATTAGAAGGATTTAAGATTGCTTTAGATAATATTGATGAAGTAATTAAAATTATAAGAAGCTCTTATGATGATGCTGAAGTTAGATTGATGGAAAGATTTGAACTAAGTGATATTCAAGCAAAAGCTATAGTAGACATGAGACTTAGAAGACTTCAAGGTTTAGAAAGAGAAAAATTAGATGCTGAATATACAGATTTATTAGAAAAAATAAAGGGATACAAGGCTATTTTAGCTGATGAAACTCTGCTTTTTGACATCATAAAAGAAGAACTTGAAGAAATCAAAGAAAAATATGGCGATGAAAGAAGAACAAAAATAATAGTTGATGTTGGTGAGATAGACTTAGAAGATTTAATAGAAGAAGAAAATGTATGTATTACACTTACTCATCACGGATACATAAAAAGAATACCTGAAGATACCTACAAAAGACAAAAAAGAGGTGGAAAAGGTATAAAAGGACTAAAAACTAGAGATGAAGACTTTGTAATAGACTTATTTACAACTTCAACCCACGATTATTTGATGTTTTTCACAAATAAAGGAAAAACATATCACATAAAAGCTTATGAAGTGCCTGAAGCTACCAGAACCGCAAAAGGTACAGCTATAATAAATATACTTCCTTTAAGTCAAGGAGAAAGGGTTACAGCTGTAATTCCGATTAAAAAGATAGAAGATAACGAACAATATTTGATTTTTAATACAAAAAAAGGTAAA
Source organism: Bacillota bacterium (assembly GCA_033549325.1). Lineage (GTDB taxonomy): Bacteria > Bacillota > Clostridia > Tissierellales > Dethiosulfatibacteraceae > UBA8670. Next base: position 6,732 of record JAWSUU010000073.1, read on the forward strand.
ATCAAAAAAACTGTTTTAAAAGAATTTGAAACAAATAGAACTACTGGAATAATTGCAGTTAAATTACAAGATGATGATGAACTTATAGGTGTTAAAAAGACAAATGGTAAAAAAGATCTTCTTATAGTAACTAAAAAAGGTAAAGCTATAAGGTTTAATGAAGACCAGGTAAGACCTATGGGAAGAAATACATCTGGAGTAAGATCTATTAATTTAACTAATGAAGATGAAATAGTATCGCTAAATACTATCAACAAGGAAGATGATAGAAAATTACTTCTAATTACAGAAAATGGTTTCGGTAAAAAAACTAAGACAAGTCTGTATAGAAATCAAACAAGAGGCGGTAAGGGAGTAATTACATACAGATTAAGCTCTAAAACCGGAGATATAATAGGTACAGAAATAGTATCTTCTGATAATGAAGTAATGATAATAACTCAAGGTGGCATAATTATAAGAACAGGAGTAGAAGATATTTCTACAATGGGAAGAGCTACTAGAGGAGTTAAAGTAATGAAAATGAGCAGTGGAGATAAGGTAGTTTCAACTACTAAAGTAATTTTTTAAGGAGGTTTTTATGGGATTAGAAATTAGAAAAGAGTTATTAGACGACAAATACCAGGTGACTCCTATAGGTGAAATTGACATTATGTCTTCTGAAGAATTAAAAAAAGAAATTAAAGAAATTATCGACAAAAACAAAGACATAATTATAAACGGTGAAGGCATAGAATATATGGACAGTACAGGTCTAGGGGTACTTATAAGTTTACTTAAAAAGACTAAAGAACAGGATAATAAAATTATCATTAAGAATTTAAAGCCTAATATTTACAAACTCTTCAACATAACGGGCTTAACAAAAGTATTTGAGATTGAATAGGTGAAAAAATGGATAATATAATAATTACACTACCAAAAAAATCAGAATACATTAGTACACTTAGATTAACTACTTCATCAATTGCTTCTAAAATAGAATTTAACATAGATTCTTTAGAGGACATCAAGATGTTAATATCAGAAACATGTATATTTCTAATTAAAAACTTTGAAGAAAATGAAAAACCTTTAGAGATTAAATATACTCTAAAAGAAAAAGGAATAGAAATAAGCATAATAGATAAAAACATTGAAAACATTGAAGTTGATGAAGAAGATATGAGTATAATGATAGTAAAAAGTTTATCAGATAAGGTTGAAATAAAAGACAATAGAGTAACAATAACAAAAAATATTTTTCTATAAAGGTATGTTATGAGTAGAAATAAAAAAATCAAAAATTATGAACTATTTTTAGAGTACTCTAAAAATAGGGATACAGAGACAAGGGACAAAATATTTGAAGAATACATGTATATAGCTGAAATACTTTCTAAAAAGTATACAAATAAAGGTGTAGATTATGATGATATATACCAAATAGCATGTATAGGTCTTTTGTATGCAATTGATAGATTTGATATAGAAAGAGGATTTGAATTTTCCAGTTTTGCAACTCCGACTATTTTAGGAGAGATTAAAAAATATTTTAGAGATAAGACATGGACTATGAAGATTCCTAGAAGAATTCAAGAATTATCAAAAAAAGTTAATTCTGCAAAAGTTTATCTTATGCAAAAAAACCAGGAGGTGCCTACTCCAGCTGAAATAGGGGAATACTTAAGGTGCACAGAAGAAGAAGTACTGGAAGCTATGGAAGCAAGTAAGGCATATAATCCTAAATCTCTTGATTTGAAGTATGAGACAGGGAGCGAAGACAATAATATCAGCCTAATGGACATTGTAGGAGAAAAAGATGATTCTTTCAAAAATATAGAAGACAAAGATTTTATTAAAAATGTTATGAAAAAATTAAATAAATTAGAAAGAACCATTATAGAAAAAAGATACCTATACGATGATAAAACTCAGGAACAATTAGGTGAAGAACTTGATATATCACAGGTTACGGTATCTAGAATAGAAAAAAGAATATTTGAAAAATTTAAAATAGAGTACAAAAGAAGTAATTGAGGTTTCTATGAGTAAAATAAAAATGGAAAAAATTAAAAAAATTGCATTAGTAGCTCACGATAATAGAAAACAGGATCTTTTAGAATGGGTAAATGAGAACAAAGAGAAATTAAAAACTCACAAGCTGTTTGGTACAGGAAGTACTTCTAAGTTAATAAAAAAAGAAATAGGAATAGAAGTCAAATCATATAAAAGCGGTCCCCTTGGAGGAGATCAACAAATTGGATCAAAGATATCTGAGGGGAAAATAGATTTTATGATATTTTTCTGGGATCCCTTAACTTCTCAGCCCCACGATCCGGATGTTAAAGCCCTATTAAGGATAGCTGTATTATATGATATACCGGTAGCAATGAATAGAGCGACGGCTGACTTTTTATTCTATTCAGAATTCATTGACAAAGAATATACAAGAAAAATAATAAATTATGAAGATAGATATCAAAAAAAATTAGATAAATATTAATTTTTTATAGTTTGTAAACTAGTAATAGAGGTAGTATAATAAGTATACTACCTATTTTTATACAGATAGATTTTAAGTAGTTTATTATTAAGGAGGTTACATATATGAACTTGTTCAAGAATAAAGGAAATATATTTATAGCTTTAGTAGTATTTATTATTATAGTTGTAATAAGTTCCTTTGGAAGCGTAATATCTTTTTTAGCTAACTATCAGTGGTTTGGCGAAGTAGGATATGTAGGAACATTTCTTACAAAAATAAAAACACAGCTGTTTTTAGGAGTACCACTGTTTATTATAGTATTTTTAGCATTTTACTTATTTATAAATAAACTTAAAAATAAATATTATGATGAAACAGGTGTAATACCTGATGAAAAAACGAAGAAAAATTTTGGACTAGGTATAAAACTTGGTTCAGCAGTAATCAGTTTTTTCTTTACAATATCAGTTGTATCTGATTTATGGTTTGATCTTTTAAAGTTTTTTAATTCTACAAGCTTTAACTTTACAGATCCTATTTTCGGTAACGACGTATCATTCTATGCATTTAAGCTACCTGTTATATCATCTCTAATAAATGTAGTTATAACAATACTTTTTGCATTTATCGTGATTACAGTACTTTACAATATTTTAGTAATGGGTACTAAACAGGTTAATAAACAAAAAGAAAATGAGAAGGTAATAGACTTTGAAGATTTAAGAAGAAAAGGACAGCTTAAATTTGAAGGTATAGATAAAAAGATGATAACTGATATACTGAAGCAGATATCTATATTTGGTTTTTTACTAATGATACTAATTGGTATTACACTATGGTTAAGATCCTATAGTTTACTTTACTCATCTAGAGGAGCAGTATTTGGAGCAGGATATACTGATATCTTAGTAGATCTAAATGTTTACAGAGCTTCAGCTATTTTAGCTTTTATCGGCTCTATAGCATTTTTATTAGGAGCTAGAAAGAGAAAGCTTAAGATGGCACTTGTTTTTCCGGTATTAATAATAGTTGTAACTATAGCCGGTGGAATACTTGGTGGTGTAGTTGAGAATTTTATAGTTCAGCCGGATCAAATTTCTAAAGAAGAACAATATATTCAAAACAATATAAGAGCAACAAGGGAAGCTTTTAAATTAAACGAAATAGAAGAAATAGAATTCCCGGTTAACTATAACTTAAATAGCCAAGATATAAAAAATAACCCAGATATAATTAGAAATATAAGAATCAATGATTACAGACCTATAAAGCAAACTTACAATCAAATACAGGCTATCAGACCATATTACTTATTTAACGATGTAGATGTAGACAGATATATGATCGATGGTGAATACAGACAGACATTTATATCTGGAAGAGAGTTAGACCAAGCTAGATTAACTGATCAAGCACAAAACTGGGTAAATCAATATTTAAAATACACACACGGTTACGGCTTTGCACTATCTCCGGTTAATGAAGTAAGTTCTGACGGCCAACCGGTACTGATGGTAAGAGATATACCACCTACTACAACAACGGATTTAAATATAGAAAGACCGGAAATATATTTCGGAGAAAAAACAAATGAATACGTTATTGTTAAAACAGATGAAAAAGAATTCGATTATCCTTTAGGTAATCAAAATGCAGAAGTTATCTACGAAGGAGAAGCTGGAATTGAATTATCAGGACTAAATAAGCTTCTATTTTCATTAAGAGAAAGAAGTTATGAAATACTTATATCCAATAATATAGATGCGGAGAGCAGGATTGTTCTTCATAGAAATATAATGGAGAGAGTAAATAAAATAGCACCTTTTATAAGTTTTGATGATAATCCATATCTAATATTAAATCAAGATGATGGAAAACTGTATTGGATTATTGAAGGATTTACAACTTCAGATAAATTTCCATACTCTCAACCTCTAGAAGGAAGCACTTTAAATTATGTAAGGAATTCAGTTAAAGTTGTAATAGATGCATACAATGGTGCAACAGACTTTTATATAGCAGATTCTGATGATCCCGTTATAGAAACATACAACAAAATATTCCCGGATTTACTTAAACCTTATGAAGAAATGCCATTAGGAATAGAATTTCATACTAGGTACTCTCAGGCATTCTTCGACATACAAAGCGAACTGTACAGAACTTATCATATGACAGATACAACTGTATTTTTCGGTAGAGAAGACTACTGGGATATTTCACAGGAAAAATATATGAATGCAGATCAAACTGTAGAATCCAATTACGTAATGTTCAAACTTCCAGACAAAGAAGAAGTAGAATTTTTACTTACAGTACCATATTCACCTACAGGAAAAAACAACATGACAGCAATGCTGGTAGGAGGAAATGATTTAGAAAACTACGGGAAACTGTTTATATATAAATTTCCTAAAGGTCAAAACATTCCAGGTACAAATATGATAGAAGCTAGAATTGACCAGGATTCAGAGATATCACCACAGTTGACTCTTTGGTCCCAGGAAGGTTCAAGTGTACTTAGAGGGAATCTAATAATTATCCCTATAGAAGATTCACTACTATATGTAGAACCAATATATTTACAAGCATCTAATGGTACTAACAGCTTACCTGAAATGAAGCGAGTAATAGTGGGTTACGGTGACCAGATAGTTATGGATACTACATTAGATCTTGCCTTAGATCAAATATTTGGCGGCATAGC
>JAWSUU010000074.1:0-11878 GCA_033549325.1 Bacillota bacterium
AATCTAATTTTATTTCACAGTATGAACTATACAAAAGCAATAAAAAAATTCTTGAAAGATTGCAGATTAAATTAGATGACTTAAATAGTCAAATAGAAGAAATAAAAGAAAAAAATCATATTGGAATTATAGAGAGTTTTAATGAACTATCCAAGGAAAATAAAAGAAAAAAATATATAAAAGGCATTTTAGAAGGAAATATAGTTGATTTACTAAAGGAAAAACTAAAAAAAGAAAGAAATAGAAAATGGTTAAAAGTCGTATTATCTCTTCTTATAATTATTGGAATACCTGTTGCCTCTTATTTTGCTGTGAATTATTATCAAAATCCTAACATATACTATGCTAATGCAGTGGTACTAATCGGTATGTTTATTTTAAGCAAATTATCCAGAAATAATACGATAATTAGAAGTTTAAAAAATGAAATAAAAGAAATAAATGCCATGGTTCCTCAGTACAAAGAAGAGTGTGAAAAACTGGAAGACCATAAAAAAGTAATACTTGATAAATACAACTGTGTAGATACAAAAGATCTTAAATCTTTATATTATGATGCTATAGATAATGAAAAATCTCTTGAAGAAAAGAATAAAACATATGAGACTCTTCAAGAAGAGATTTTCTACTTAAATAAAAAGTGTGGAGAAATAGAGGAATTTTTAAAGGAATATTTATATAAATTTGGATATAATGAAATAAACGATGAAAACATAAAAAATTTAAATAGAAAATTTAACGAAAGTGAAATGAGATACAACAGTTTAGGTAGTATAGAAGCTAATATTGAAGAATCTAAGAGTAAAAAAGAAGGTATAATAAAAGAAATAGAAGATAATAAAAATGAAATTTCTAATATTTTAAAAGACAGTGGAGTTGAATCAAAAGATGAATTTAAAGAAGCCTTTAAGATTCAGAATATATTAAAGGAAAAGGTATCAGCTAAAAACAACAAAGAAGAAGTTTTAAGAAACATCCTTAAAGGTGATGACTATGAGGATATAAAGAACAAATACAAGTCTATTATGAAAATAAAAGAAGAAGAGGATTTTTCATCCTTTGAAGAAATAAAAGAAGAAAAAAAATTATTAGAGGAAGAAATAATAAGGATTTCTAAAATAATAGAAAGATACAAGAATGATATAGATAATATTGAAAAGCATAAAAGACTTTACCTAATAGACGAAGAGATTGGGGATCTAAAGGATGAAAAGGTCAAGATTGAGGAAATTCAGTCTATAATAGAAATAACAAAAAGAAATATTATAGAAACCTCTAAGAAGATTAAAGAAGAATTCATGCCTGAATTAGAAAAAAATCTGGAAAAGTACTTTAAGATTTTAACTGATGGTAAATACCAAAAAGTAATCATAGATGAAAGCTTTCAAATACAGGTTAAAGAATCTGAAGATGATAGAGAAATTAGTCTTGAAAGTTTAAGTTTAGGAACTATCGACCAGATGTATTTTTCTCTTAGATATAGTTTGATTGACATAATGTTTTCCAATTCTGAGATTCCTGTAATTCTTGATGATTGCTTTACACAGTATGATGATGAAAGACTAAGAAATGCTTTAGAAATAATAGTAAAAATGAAAGAACAATATCAAATACTTCTATTCACATGTCATAAAAGAGAAGAAAATATTTTAGAAGAATTGGATAAAGATGTTAACCTTATAAAACTATAATCTGGGAGTAATTATGAAAATTTATGCTATATCAGATTTACATTTGGACTTTGAAAAAAAGAAACCTATGGATATATTTGGAAAGTCATGGGAAAACCATGAACAAAAAATATTTGATAATTGGCAAAGAAAAATAAAAGAAGATGATATAGTATTAATGCCCGGGGACATATCCTGGGCAATTAATCTAGATAAGGGTATAAATGATCTAGAAAAAATTGATAATTTAAAGGGCAAAAAAATTATAACCAAGGGAAACCACGATTACTGGTGGTCTACAAATTCAAAACTAAAAAAACTAAACTTAGATAGTATAATATTTCTACAAAACAATAGTTTTAAATACAAAAATATACAGGTTTTTGGAACTAGAGGATGGATGGATAAATCCAGCGATGAGTTTAGTGAAAAAGATCTAAAGATCTTTGAAAGAGAAATACACAGGTTAAAATTATCTTTTGAATCCGGAACCGACTTAGATAGGACTTATAATATAGCCCTTTTACACTATCCTCCTTTTGATACAAAAGGAAATCCTAATGAATTTATTGATTTGATGGAAAATCATAATATAAAAACATGTATTTACGGTCATCTTCACAGCGGAGAAGGGCACAGATATGTTATTGAAGGAAGCTTTTCTAATATTAATTTTATTTGTTCTTCGGCTGATTACATTGATTTTTCACCGGTAGAAGTATTGGAGGTTTACTAGTTGAATGAATTAGAAATAAAAGTATTAAACATAGATAAAGATAAAATAGAATCCAAGTTAAAAAAAATTGGATGCAATTTAGTTAAAGATGAGTATCAGTATAATTACATATTTGATTCAGAGGAAAGACGATTAAAAAAACAGTACAACGGTTATTTAAGAATTAGAAAAACTGTAAACAAAGATAAATCGGAAAAAATAAATTTAACATTAAAACGAAATATTGAAAACAGCAAATTTAGAAAAAATATTGAAAATAACCTGAGCATAGATAATGTAGAAGAAGGGATTAAAATATTAGAAGCTTTAGGATATAAATTAATGCATATTGGAAAAAAGCACAGAATATCCTATAAATATAAAGATATACTCTTTGAAATTGATACCTGGGATAAAGAAACCTACCCCTATTCTTATTTAGAAATTGAAGTAATCAAGGAAGAGGACATAGAGAAAGCTGTGAAACTATTGGATATAGACAAAAAAAATATCACTAAAAAATCAATAGAAGAACTCAGAGATGAAATTAATTTAATCAAATAGATTGAGAACGATCAATCTTTACAAAAATTTATATATTTGGAGGAAATAATGGATAAAGAAAGAAATGTTTTTGACATCTTACAGGAAAGAGGCTATATAGAGCAGGTAACTCATGAAGATGAAGTAAAAGAATTATTAGAAAAAGAAAAGATAACTTTTTATATAGGATTTGATCCTACAGCAGATAGTTTACATATTGGACACTATATTCAAATTATGGTTATGGCACATATGCAAAGACAGGGACACAGACCTATTGCAATAATAGGAGACGGTACAACAATGGTAGGAGATCCAAGCGATAGAACGGGAATGAGACAGATTATGTCCAAAGAAACCATAGGTGAAAATGCAGAAAAATTTAAAGTAATATTTGAAAAATTCTTGGATTTTGAAGATGGTAAAGCTCTTATGGTCCACAACGGAGACTGGCTTCTGAATTTAAACTACGTTGATTTTCTTAGAGAGATAGGAGTGCATTTTTCTGTAAATAGAATGCTTACTGCAGAATGCTACAAAAATAGAATGGAAAAAGGTTTAACCTTTTTAGAATTCAATTATATGATAATGCAGGCCTATGATTTTTACAGATTGCATAATGATTACAACTGTAAAATGCAGTTTGGTGGAAATGATCAGTGGTCCAATATAATAGCAGGAGTAGAACTTATCAGAAGAAAAGACAATGAAAGTGCTTACGGTATGACTTTTTCTCTTCTTACTAATAGCGAAGGCAAAAAAATGGGAAAAACAGAAAAAGGTGCTTTATGGTTAGACCCTGAAAAAACCTCACCATACGAATTTTATCAATACTGGAGGAATATAGATGATGCAGATGTAAAGAAATGTCTATCATTATTAACATTTCTTCCTATGGAGGAAGTTGAAAAATTAAGTTCCTTAGAAGGAGCTGAAATAAACAAAGCTAAGGAAAAACTGGCATTTGAGGTAACTATGATGATACATGGTGAAAAAGAAGCTAAAAAAGCTGATGAAACCTCTAAGGCTTTATTTAAAAAAGGAACTGATGATGAAAACATGCCCCATACAGTTATAGAAGAGAAATATCTAAAAGAAGAAAAAACTGTTTTAGATCTTTTACAAACTGCCGGATTAACAAAATCCAATGGAGAAGGAAGAAGGTTAGTTAAACAGGGTGGAATAAGCATTAATGAAGAAAAAGTTAAAGATATTTTCTTGCCTATTACAGAAGAATTATTTATAGATGGAAAACTTACAATTAAAAAAGGAAAGAAAACTTTCCATCAAATAAGATTAGATTAAGAGGGATATAATGTCTAAAATTAAACTAGCTGCAGTTGCTGCAGCAGGGATTGAAGCAGTTGTTAAAAGAGAATTACAGGACTTAGGATACGATACTCAAGTAGATAATGGTTGGGTTTACTTTGATTGCGAGATTAAAGATATACCTGTAGTAAATATTAACTTAAGATCATCAGATAGAATTATGCTGATAATGGGTGAATTTAATGCTTATACCTTTGAAGAATTATTCGGCAAAACCTACAATTTATCCTGGGAAAAATGGATTACAAAAAAAGGTAAATTTACCGTTAAAGGAAGAAGCATAAAATCAAAACTATACAGTGTGCCTGACTGTCAATCCATAGTTAAAAAAGCTGTAGTTGAAAAATTAAAGGATAAATACCATGTGGATTGGTTTGAAGAAGAAGGTGCAGAATTCACAATACAGCTCATAATTAGAAAAGATAAAGTCACACTGGCTATAGATACCACTGGATCAAGAGAAGGTCTATTTAAAAGAGGTTACAGAGAAAAATCCATGGAAAGTCCAATAAAAGAAACTATGGCTGCTGCCTTAATACAGCTTAGTTTTTGGAGAGATGATAGACTTCTAATGGATCCTATGTGCGGTTCGGGAACCATACCAATAGAAGGAGCATTAATAGGTATAAACAAAGCTCCTGGACTTGACAGAAATTTCGAAAGTGAAAAATGGACAGCAATACCTAAAGAGTACTGGGATAAAGCAAGAGAAGATGCAGTAAAAAAAATTGAAAGAAATAAAAGATTAAAAATTATTGCATCGGATATCGATCCTATAGCTGTAAAAATGGCAAGAGAAAATGCCAAAAAAGCTGGAGTTGATAAGTATATAGACTTTAAAATGATGGATATAAAAGATATAGAACTGCCTGAAAAATACGGTATTTTGATAACTAATCCTCCCTATGGAGAACGAATTGGCGAAGACGAGGAAGTTTTAGAAATACTCAAAACTATAGGTAAAATATTTGGAACTGATGACACCTGGTCCAACTACATAATTACTCCTGAAAGGAATTTTGAAAATTTATACGGAAAAAAATCCGACAGGAAGAGAAAATTATACAATGGTAATATTCGTGTAGATTACTATCAATATTATGGAAAGAAGAAGAGGTGACTTTTCTTCTTTTTACATTTTTTTTAAATGATTTCATTAGTTTATTAAAAATTATATTTAATTATGATATAATTATTTTGTACTTAGCTAAATAACAAAGCTAGCAATTAAAAGGGGTTCATTATGATTAATATAGAAAATGAAAATATAAATATAAATGATATGCAGATATCAATACTCGATAGTATGATAGATGGTGTGAGACTTATAGATAGAGACAACAATATAATTCATGTCAACAAATCAATGAAAAACAATATCGGGAAAAATACAGTGGGGATGAAATGCTATCAAGGTATAGGACAAAATAGAAAATGCGATTTATGCGTTTCAGAGAAAACTATTAAAACAGGTAAGATTCATAGAAAAGAAGAAATTGTAAAAGATAAAATATATGATGTAGTTAGTTCTCCTGTTCACAATGAAAATGGAGAAATAATAGCTGTTGTTGAAGTTTTTAGAGATACAACAAAAGAAAAAGAACTGGAAAAATCAATTATAGAAAAAAATAAAAAAATGACATCAGATATTGAATTTGCTATAAGAATGCAGGAAAATATGCTGCCTAGTAAAGGAATATATGGAAATCTGAAGATAAATTATGAATATAAGCCTTCTGAGATGTTAAGTGGAGATATATTTGATGTTTATACGATTAACAAAGATAATATAGGTATATATATGTGTGATGTAGTCGGTCACGGCGTTGCTGCTTCTATGATAAGTATGTATGTGAAGCAAACCATGAAAGCTATAAGTAAAAGTACATTAGATATAAATAAAACACTTCAGGAACTTCATAGAACCTTTATAGCATTAAATTTTGATGATGATAAGTATTTCTCTATATTTGCTTGTGTATTAAATAAAAAAACAAAAACATTAAAATACTTAAATGCAGGACATAACTGCTTACCCTTTTTTAAAAGAAAAGGAAAAGTTGAAATGCTGCAAGCTAAAGGCTATCCAATATGTAATATATTTGATACTGTTGATTACGAAGTTTTTGAACTCAATCTAATGGATGGAGATAAAATTATTTTTTATACCGACGGTATAGTAGAAATAAAAAATTACTTGAACGAGGAATTCGGAATTGATAGGCTTAAAAAAATAGTCGAAAAATCTGATAGCATACCGGAAAGAGTTTTAAAAGAGATGGAAGATTTTAAAGGTAATCAAAAAGACGACATAGCTATATTAGAAATTGAGATTTTGTAACATAATATCAGATTGAAATACTTAATTATTGATGATATAATAATTTAGCTTATTCGAATTACTCGAGGTGATAAAATGAAACACTTTATAAAAGTCTTTGTAATAGCAGTAGTTTGCTTTAGTTTAATGCTGGGAGCAGCAGTATACACATATGTTAAATTTTTCAATCCATCTGAAGAAAATTATACTGATGTAGAGGATCCTCTTTGGGAAGAGACCTTAGATAATGAGGAAGATTCTGAAGAAGAACTATCAGACTTAGAAAAAGCAATTGAAGATAGTAAAAGAGTTAATATACTTTTAGTTGGACTTGAAGAAAAAAGATCCGACACAATAATGCTAGCAAGTTTTGATAGAAAATCAGGTGACCTTAATATAATTTCTATACCGAGAGACACATATTTTTACAGGTCAGGATATGAAAATCCCGGTGATAAAAAAATCAATGCTATATATTCAAGTGTTGGAGTAAAAGGGTTAATGAAAGCAGTTGAAAATATTCTTGGTATCCCTGTTCATAACTATATAACAGTTGACTATCAAGCAGTAGAGAAGGTTGTTGATATAATAGGTGGAGTAGAGGTTGACGTACCATTCCATATGGAATACGAAGATCCATATGATAATCCTCCCTTGAAAATAGACATACCAGCAGGAAATCAGATACTGGATGGAGAACATGCATTACAATATTTAAGATTCAGACACAATAATGATATGACTACAGGATATAAAGATGGAGATATAGGTAGAATAAAAGCGCAGCAGGAATTTATAAAAAGTGCAATAAAAAAATCCCTGTCTTTTAAACTTCCGGTAGTAGCAAAAGAATCATATAATCATATAAAAACAGATATGTCTTTGGCTGATGTTTTAATGCTTGCCTCTGATGCAGTTAATTTTAGTACTGATAAATTAGACACTGAAATCTTGCCGGGTAGAGCTAAGATAATGGAAAATCTTTCCTTTTACCTTCACGATCCATCACAAGTAGATGATTATGTAAGGGGAATTTACGGACTAGAATAGATTAAGGGTCTTAAATTGACCCTTTTAATATGGGTGATATTATATGATAACTGTATGTGAAATAGAAATATACATATATGAAGCAAACTGTTTGAAAGATAAAAGACGAATTTTAAAAAGTATAATTGACAAATTAAAAGCTAAATACAATATCACAATAGCAGAAACAGATTATAACGAAAAATGGAATAGAAGTCTGCTTACTTTTGCTGCTGTATCCAACAGCGGAAAATTTTCTGATAAAATTATCAACCAGGTGTTGAGAAAAATAGAAAATGATAATAGAATAGAAGTGATAAGTAGCGAAATATACAGAATCTAGAATGGATGATAAAATGAGTAAAAAAATCGACGAAGTAATTAAAGGTCTTAGAAAGCATTATCCAGATGTTAAACCGGGTCTTGAATATGAAACGCCGCTGCAGTTATTAATTTCTACAGTTTTAAGTGCACAAAGTACTGATAAAAGTGTAAACAAGGTAACGAAAGAGTTATATAAAAAATATCCGGATTTAAAATCTTTACTAGAACTTAGCAGAGAAGAAATTCAAGAAAACATCAGAGAAATAGGAATTTATAAAAACAAGTCGAAAAACATATACAAATTGCTTAGAATAATAAAAGAAGAATTTAATGGAAATGTACCGAAAAACATGAAAGATCTTATGAAACTTCCTGGAGTAGGTAGAAAAACGGCAAGTGTAGTATTAGCTGTTGCTTTTAATAAGCCGGCCTTTCCAGTAGATACCCACGTATACAGAATATGTAGAAGGATAGGATTTACAGAAAGCAAAACTCCAAATAAGGTTTCCGATGATATGATGAAAATTATTCCTAAAGAAAATTGGATTGAAGTACACCATCTATTAATAAACCACGGAAGAAATATTTGTAAGGCTAGAAATCCGGAATGCAGCATATGTAATATTGAAAAATATTGTGATAAGGTAGGAGTAAAATGAGTATAAATATTGTGCTATACCAACCGGATATTCCCCAAAATACTGGGAATATCGCAAGAACTTGTGCAGCAACAAAAACGAAGCTTATATTAATAAGACCCTTAGGTTTTTCTATAAGGGATAAATATCTAAAAAGAGCAGGATTGGATTACTGGAACAAATTGGACATTGAATACTATGATGATATATATAAACTTATAGAAGAAAAAGGAAGTGATAAATTTTATTTTTCTACTACTAAAGCAGATAAATATTACAGTGACATTGAATATCCTGAGGATTGCTATATAGTATTTGGAAAAGAAACCGCAGGACTTCCGGAAAAGATCCATGAAAAATATACAAGTCAAAGAATAAAAATACCTATGATAAGAAACAAAGAAGCAAGATCTCTAAACTTAGCAAACTCAGTTAACATTGTACTTTATGAAGTTTTAAGACAAAAAAACTTCCCGGATTTATATTGAAAATTATGGAGGATATTAATGGAAATCGCAATTGGCGTTATTGGAGGACTTAGTTTATTTATTTTTGGAATGAATTACATGGGAATTGCCCTACAAAAAACAGCAGGGTCTAAATTAAAACAAATTCTTGCCGCCCTTACAAATAAAAGAATTATGGGAGTTTTTGTAGGTGCTGTAGTGACTATGATTGTTCAAAGTAGTTCAGCAACTACAGTTATGACGGTAGGTTTTGTAAATGCAGGACTTATGAATTTAAACCAGGCTATTGGAGTTATTATGGGTGCCAACATAGGCACCACTGTTACAGCTCAACTTGTAGCCTTTAAGCTTACAGAAGCTGCTCCATTAATTATAGGAGCAGGGATGGTACTTTATCTTGTAAGCAAAAAGAAGAAAAGAAAAGATATAGCAGAGATTTTCATAGGCTTTGGTATACTTTTTCTAGGAATGGCTTTGATGAAAGAAGCTATAGAACCTTTAGAGGATTCTCAAATTTTCATAGATATTATATCCAACTTCAATAATCCTTTTATAGGTATATTGGCAGGATTTGGAATTACAGCACTTCTTCAAAGCAGTAGTGCAACCACAGGTTTACTCCTGGCAGTAGCAGGAAGTGGATTGATAACAGTGGAAATGGCTTTCCCTATAGTATTCGGACAAAATATTGGTACATGTGTAACAGCAATGATTTCAAGTATTGGAGCTAATAAAACGGCAAGAAGAGCTGCTGTAATGCATTTGCTGTTTAATCTCATAGGCACGGCTATATTTTTGATTGTTTTGAGAAAACCTGTTCAAACTCTTGTGTTTATGATAACACCAACGGGTATTGAAAGACAGATAGCAAATGCCCACACTTTATTTAATATTATTAACGTAGCTATTATGTATCCATTTGCTAACCAAATAGTTAAAGCTTCAAAGAAAATAATAAGAGGAGAAGACATGCCTAAGGTTGGTCAGCTTAAATATATTGACAACAGGTTAATCGCTACACCTTCAATTGCTTTAACACAGGCATCCAAAGAAGTTTTAAGTATGGGTAAGCTTGTAGAAAAGCAGTTTGTAACAGCTCAAGATGCATTACTAAATAGAGATGAATCTTTAGCCTTAGAAGTATTTGATATTGAAAAAAGAGTCAATGATATAAATAGAGGAATATTAGAATTTTTAGTGAAGGTCAACAAAGCATCTCTTACAAACACGGAAAAAGATATAGTTTCTACGATTATGAATGTTATCAACGACATAGAAAGAGTAGGAGACCATGCAGATAATATAGGGGAACTGGCTATATACAATGTAGAAAATGATGTTACTTTTTCTGAAAAGGCTAAAAATGAATTGAAAGAAATGTTTGACCTAGCTCACGACATGTATAAAACTTCACTTTTATCCTTTAAAACAGCAAACTATGAAATAGGTCTTGAGGTACTAAAAAAAGAAAGCACCTTAAATAAAATGGAAAAAGAACATAGAAGAAATCATATTGACAGGTTAAATGAAAATATCTGTTTGCCTCAATCGGGAATAATTTTCCTTGATTGTATAAGTAACTTAGAGAGGGTAGGAGATCATTCTACCAACATCGCTCAACTTATTATAAATGTAGTAAACAAAATGAATTATTCAGATTTAGAAGAACTAAGAGAAAGTGAGGAATAAAATTATGGAAGTTTATGATGTAGCAATTATTGGATCGGGACCTGCTGGACTTACAGCTGGAATATATGCAGGAAGAGCAAGATTAAAAACATTGATCATAGAAAAACAACAGGCCGGAGGTCAGATAGTTCAAACAGAAGAGGTGGAAAACTATCCGGGATCTTTAGAAGGTGATACCGGACCTGCTATAGTAAAAAGAATGGTAGAACAAACAAAAAAATTCGGAGTAGAAAAAGTATCAACTGAGATTATGGATGTTGAACTAGAAGGCGATATAAAAGTTTTAAAAGCTAAAGACGGAGAGTATAAAGCAAAATCAGTTATAATAGCAACAGGAGCAGAACCGAGATTTATAGGATGCCCCGGAGAAAAAGAATTTATCGGTAAAGGAGTATCCTACTGTGCAACTTGCGATGGAGCATTTTTCGAAGGATTGGAGATATACGTAATTGGTGGAGGAGACACAGCAGTAGAAGAAGCTATATTCTTAACTAAATTTGCAAGAAAAGTTTATATCGTACATAGAAGAGACAAACTAAGGGCAGCAAAGTCAATCCAAGAAAAAGCTTTTAAAAATGACAAAATAGAATTCATATGGGATTCAACAGTAGAAGAAATAAAAGGTAACGGATTAGTTAATGGGATAGTACTTAAAAATAAAAAAACCGGAGAAATTCAGGATATTAAAGCTGAAGATAGCATGATGGGTGTATTTATTTTTGTTGGATACAGACCTTTTACAAAACTATTTGAAGGTAAGTTAGATATGGAAAGAGATTATATTAAAACGGACGAAGATATGAGAACAAGTATACCGGGAGTTTTTGCAGCCGGGGATGTTAGAGTTAAAAACTTAAGACAGGTTGTTACAGCTACGGCTGACGGAGCTATTGCAGCTGTCCATGCAGAAAAATATTTAGAAGATTTAGAGTAGATTTAATATTATTAATACAATAGAGGACTTAGAATTAATATATTCTAAGTCCTCTATTTAATTTAAATCATTTAAAGACATGCTAATCTGTACCTATCATAACATTAGATGCCTTGATTACTGCAAAAACTTCTTTTCCAACTTTTAAATTCAAAGATTTTACAGAATCCATTGTTATAGAAGAAGTAATGATTTTTCCTTCACCTATATCCACAGATAC
>JAWSUU010000075.1:0-11671 GCA_033549325.1 Bacillota bacterium
CGAAAGTATGATATCTATTAATCTTTTGATTTTTAAGTAAACCATGATAGTTCCTCCTGCTCTATGTAAATGTATATTGGTGGTGTGTAGAACACCTTAAACTCTTGATCTATATGTTGTGTTTTGATTGATTTCCGGTACTATATCTTGCATAAATCCATATGTTGATTGAATGGGACTACCTGTAATGCTTCTGTAACATTAGTACATTTGGCAGTTGTGCTGAAGCCATTGATATCACTACCTTACAGACTCTTTATCCTTTCACCATACTCACGTCGTTCTAATCATCCAATCAAAGCCAAGGAACTTCTTCTCCTGGAGGATCGGGCTCTTCTGATTCATCAATGTTTCCAGAAATGCTTTTATGTATTTCACATTTTATATTACCATCAAGATAATAAATAATTCCATCTTGAGGACATATGTCAGAGTAGTTCTCAACCATGAATAGATCAAAGATTAAATCATTATGGTTTAAGCTTTTTTCTATCAAGAAAGCTTCATACATCCTTTCTGCTTGACCTCGATTAGTTTTACATACTGCTTCTTTTGCATAAGCTGTATAGTTCATAAATCTCGGTATTGCTATGGCAGAAAGTATTGAAATAATAGCTATAACTACAACTAATTCTATTAAAGTGAATCCTTTATTTAATTTTTTATTTTTTTGTTTTGTTATGTTTCTTTTCAACTTAAGATTTCTCACATTCGTTTAAAATGAAAGTTTTAAAGATTCTTCATTAGATCCTTCGACAGCAATTTAATGCAGCGAATCTCAGGATGACACATATCAAGACACAGCTTCGCCCTCTCACATAATTATACATTATGCTAATAGTTTTTGCTATGTCCTCTTCAACTTCCCACGGGGCCGAAACACCCGCTTTCTGTATCAGATTTTTTCTACAACTTCTATTCCTAATTGAACTACTTTACTTGTACCTAAAAAATCAATACTTACTTTGGCTCTTCCTTTTCTTGCATCTATACTTTCTATTCGACCTTCCATTCCAAGTAGTGGTCCTTCTACTATTTTAATTATATCATTTTCTTTGTAAGCCTTTGATATTTTTATCTTTTCATCTTTTATAAGTATATTTAAAACAGCTAACTCTCTTTCGTCTATTTCGAGAGGTCCTTCCTGTCCTTTAAGAAGGTTTAGCAGCATTGGAATTTTTTTTATTTTATAATAAGCTTCTTTTGTAATTTCACCATTTATAAGGACATATCCTGGAAATAACTTTCTACTAACAATTCTAATTTTTCCCGATTTTCTTTCTTTTAGTTCTCTCTTTGGAACTAAAACTTTTAAATCATTTTTGAAAGTTTCTAATAAAGCTTTTTTTGCTTTTTCTTCTTGACCTACTGTTGCGTAGATTGCGTGCCATTTTTTTCCAGTCCACATGGTTACATCTCTTCCCCATTGTCATTATTTTTTCTGCACCACTAATTGTATCAAATATACGTATTCATTTAAAGGTAAAATTTACTTTATTACGA
Source organism: Bacillota bacterium (assembly GCA_033549325.1). GTDB lineage: Bacteria > Bacillota > Clostridia > Tissierellales > Dethiosulfatibacteraceae > UBA8670. Next base: position 1,504 of record JAWSUU010000075.1, read on the forward strand.
AATATTTTAATTATATTAATTTAAGTAGATTAAGTGTATCTAAATTCTCTAGGTTTATATAGTTATTTATATGTTTCTCGTCTTCTGATAGATATATAAGTACTGAATCTTTTTTGTCTATTATTTCTAATTTACTATCTAAATTTAATATTTGAATGTTAGTATTTGTGTGTTTGCTTATGTATTCATCTACTGATGCTTTTAAAATTTGGTTCATGACGTTTTCATCTATAAGTATATATATCTTTTCATAGTCTTTATGTAAAGTTTCTAAAACTTTTTTTATTTTTTCTTTAGTTTGATTTATTGCATTGTAATGTACTTTTATATATCTGCTGGTTTTTTTTGCTTTTTCTATAATTCCATTAGGTGTAAGCATATAAAAAACCTGTCTTTTAGAGACCTGGTTCATCTTAATTAAACCTTCTTTTATCATTTTTTTAATTAATATGTTTACACTTCCTAATGACAAATCAAGCTTTTGAGAAAGTTCACGCTGGGTAATATTTTCATTTTCAGATATTTCTGTCATTAGTCTGTATTCATTGTCTGTAAACAAATTATTTTTTTGTGCCACTGCTATCTCCTTTTTATACAAATACATTACTGTAAGTTCTATAGTTCATTAATTGAACAATCTAATTGTATAAGAATAATAGACGATTGTCAACGAATAATATTTATTTCTTGCTTGAAAATTAGTATATGAACATAAAAATAACCCTCCTTGGATTTTGATTCCTTAGAGAGTTTTAGAACAATTGTTGAGCCATCGTTGAACTATAGTTGAGCCATTGTTAAGCTATCGTTAGGTTTTTATTCTTCATAACATTTATAAGTTGGTACAACTTTCCTTATTTCTTCTTTAATCTGCTGATCTTCTAAGAATGCTATATTATGTTCTATATAATTTAAAAATTCTTCTATTTTTTCACCATTTATTTCTTCAGGTTTTTCGGTAAAGATTTTTTCGTGTTTTGTAGCTATATTGTTTTCTTTATCCAGTAGTAGTTCTTCGTAGAGTTTTTCTCCCGGTCTCAGTCCTGTAATTTCTATCGGGATATCTTCGTAAGGTTTAAATCCTGATAGATGTATAAGGTTTTTAGCCAAATCTAGTATCTTTACAGGCTCTCCCATATCTAAGATAAATATCTCTCCACCTTTAGCCATTGCTGCAGCTTGTAATACAAGCTGGGCTGCTTCCGGTATTGTCATAAAATATCTTATGATTTCTTCGTGGGTGATTGTGACAGGACCACCTTCTTTAATCTGCTTTTTAAATAGTGGTATTACACTTCCGCTGCTTCCCAGTACATTTCCAAATCTTACTGCAACAAAGTCTGTGCTGCTTTTTCCTTTTTGGCTTTGGACTATCATTTCTGATAATCTTTTGGTTGCTCCCATTACGTTTGTAGGGTTTACAGCTTTGTCTGTTGAAATCATTACAAATTTTTCTATATTATGGTTTTTAGATACATTGACCATATTATAAGTACCAAAGACATTATTTTTTACTGCTTCTTTCGGGTTGTTTTCCATTATAGGTACGTGCTTGTGAGCAGCTGCATGAAATACTATCTGAGGTTTAAATTTTCTAAATACTTCATCTAATCTTTTAGGATCTCTTACAGATGCTATGATTAGATTTATCTCTATATTTGGATACTGTTTTTTCAGATCAAGCTCCAGTTGATAAGCCAGGTTTTCATAAACATCTACTATGTTTAATCTGCTTGGGTTAAACTTACATATCTGTCTGCATATTTCCGAGCCTATAGAGCCTCCTCCTCCTGTTACAAGGATGGATTTATCAGTAATGAGATTTTCTAAGTCTTCTATGTGAAGCTTTACTTCATCTCTTCCCAGTAGGTCTTCTATACTTACATCTCTTATTTGGCTTATTTTTACTTTCCCATCTGCTAGGTTGTATATGCTAGGCAGAGTTCTCATTTTTACATCTGAGTCTTTAGCAATTTCCATTATAACTTTTATGGTTTGATTGTCCGCTGATGGTATGGCTATAACTGCTTCGTCTATATCGTATTTTTCCGATACTTTTATGAAATCTTGTGTGGTTCCTACTATTTTAACTCCATTTAGTTCCAATCCTTGTTTAGATATATCATCGTCTAGTATTGCAACAGGAATAGAGTCGGACTCAGGATTCGATTTGTATTCTTTTATAAGTAAGGACCCTGCTTCTCCTCCACCTATGACAAGAACGTTTTTTCTGCCTTTTTTATTTAAATAAAATGATGGTCTTCTAGTTCTCCTTAAAAAACGATAAAAAAACCTAACCCCTCCTATCAGTACTATGTCTATAAGGGCGGTAAGAATGTATATGCTTCTCGGCATGGTCAGTTGTAGTGCTGTAAGTAATGATACGGTAGCCATAGTTGCTATTAAGGATGCAAATACTACCTGCATTAGTTCTTCTATGCTGGCGTATTTCCATAGACTTGAGTACATTTTAAATATGTATAGTATAGTTAGTTTAAGTACTGTAACCCAGATAAATACTTCTTTGTATACTTCAATATATTGTGCAGCTTGACTGTTTAAAAGTCCTGTAGTTCCTTCAAATCTTATCATTAAAGCAAGCCAGAAGGATAGATTTATAAAAACTGCGTCTGTTAGCAGCAGTAGTATTTGTCTAATGCGTTTTTTCATACCTTGACACCCCTTGAACGATAGTAAAACGATAGTTGAGCGATAGTAAAACAATAGTTAAGCGATAGTTTTTACGAAATTACTCATCTTTACCGATAGATTTCTCGCCATCTTAGAAAATTTATCAAATTCATTATCAGTTATATAATTTAATTCTAATGCTATTTCCATCTGACATATTAGTTCCATTAAAGAACCATAGGATATATTGATAAAATGTGCTTTATCTTTATTTGTTCTCCTACTAGTTCCTTCAGCTATATTTGATGGTATAGATACAGCAGCTCTATTCATTTGTTGAACAAGAGCATATTTTTCTTCATTAGGAAATTTCTTTACTAACTTATAATTATATAAAACTAGTTCTTTAGATAATTGATATATTTTCAATCTCTGAAATGCAAACATTATGTCTCCTCTTTTGAACGATAGTTAAACGATAGTTGAGCCACCGTTAGGCTACTGTTTGCCCATTGTTGTTCTATTGTTTCGCCATCGTTAGGCCATTGTTAAGTTTTAACTAGCTGTTTTTCCAGTATGCTTTGAATAGTCCTACGAATACTCCCAGCATAGCACCTAATACTAATCCTATAGCAAGGTTTAGTAGTTTGTTTGGTGATACAGGTTCATCAGAGTAGTATGCTTCTGATACTATCATAATATTGTCTCTCATTACATCCATCTTACCGTTTAATATGTTTTCTTCCTGGTCTGTATTTCTATATTCATCTATCAATGCTTTTTCTTCTATTAGTTCTTTGTAAAATTTTTGCTTTCTATCAAATTCTTCTCTAAATGATATTAGATTTGTTTTTGTGTCTAAATATTTTGATTCTATTAAAAAGTAGTTATCGTTTACGTACTCCTGGGTCATAACATTTTCAGATATGTCTGATATGTTTAAATTAAACTCTTCTGCATATGCCGCTGCTGCTTCTGGGTCTGAAAATAGAAGCTTTTGCAGTGTATATATAGGAGTTATAGAGTCCAAAAGCTCTTTCGTATCAACCATTATTGTTTCTTCTCTTTCGATGCTGTTTTGAAGATTGTCTAACTGCACTTCATAGTCGTATATAAACTGCTCTACAGCATTTAATTTATATTTCATCCTTATGGTGTTCATATATGTATCCACAAGGCTTTTGTTAATTTCATACGTTTTTTCGGGGTCGTTGTATTCAAAGGCTACTGTGAATCTATTTGATTTGTCTTCATTTGATATAGTGGTCTTATTTCTAAAGGATTGGTTAGACATTCCGTCTTCACCGACTTGATCTAGACCGTTTTCTTTTATTACTCTATCTACTACAGCATTACTGTTTATGTACTGCACATAGTCGTTTATATTTTCAGAAGGAAATGTATAGGTTCCGTATCTTGTGCCTACCAATGAGGGTTGTTTGATGAGTAGTTCCGTTTCTGCTTTATAGGTAGGATTTACCACTACAAAAGTGTAGAGAATAGTAGCCAGGAGTACTGCTGCTGTAATTAGTATTATTAGTACCCTTTCACTCCAAATATTTAGTATTAGTTCTTTTAAGCTTATTTCATCGTATTCATTTATCATTTGATTTTGATTGTTGTTGCCTTCCTGCATTTCTTTTCCTCCTGAGTAATTAAAATGCTATATATTACCGCTTACCTATATAGCATTTATATTTGTGGTTTCAAAAAGTGTTTTTTTATATAACATATTATAACAATATAAGTCTATCACTATTTGATAAATGAGTCAATGTAAAAAACAATAGTTTAGCTATAGAGAAGCGGTAGTCATACGGTAGCCTAACAGTAGTTGAAAGTAGATAAACAGTAGCAGAACAGTAATTATACGATTGTTTAACCATTGTTCTGCCATTGTTCTACTATCGTTAATTTATCTTCGTTCCATTTTTACAATCTTACCGTAGGTATAGTTTTTCCTCATGGTAGACAGATCCTGCTCTGCTTTTATTTTTCTACCGTCTGTAAGTTCTATAAATACTTTTTCTTTGTCTTGATATATTTCTTTTATGTAGTTGATATCTATATATCCGTTGGCACCATCGTTTTTAAAGATAGGCTTTCTTGCTTTGAAGAAAATAAATACATGTTTATCTGAAAGGGCTATAGGTACTTTGTTTTTTATTCCAAGTACTTTTCCATAAACTTTTCTGTTTGCTTTCAGATTTACACAGTAGTGGTCTGCTATATTTTTAAGGCAGGTATTTACTGGTTTTTGGGTTATGTAGTTTTCTTCTTTTTCTCTTATAATTTCAGTACAGTTTCCAATGTCCTCTTTGTATTTTGGTATAAAGGCTATTACCTCGTCGTATTTTTTGTTTTCATTCATTTTAATTCCTCCGTATATGTTTTCACCAGGGCAATTTTAATTTTAACAGAACATTTGTTCGATTTCAATTAGTTTTTTTGTTTTTCTTAAGTTTTATTGGGATGATTTCAAGAATTTTTATATATTCTTTAGAATTTGTATTTATTCTGAAAGATTCTTCTGTTTTTCCCAAGTTTTGTTTTGGAAAAATATATTGTAAATTTGTCCTACCGGAAATAATTAGGGAAGGGTCCTCTCCCATAGGGAGAAAAAATTGAACAAAAAGAAAAACACAGTTAATGAATTTGAAAAGGTACTGGAAGGTGCTTTTGATGGTAGAGAAGAAAGTAAGGTTAAGCTTCTTGAGATGGTGGAGCCTCTTATAAAGAGCAGTATAAAAAAATACTACTACGGTGATGTGGATAGAGATGATTTAATCCAAGATGGAAAGGTGAAGGTTCTTGAGTGTCTTGAAACTTTTGACAAGGACAAGGGAGTTTATTTTTTAGGCTATCTAAAGGCTCAGCTTAGATATCTGTATCTTAATCTAAATGGAACTAAGGAGTTTGAAATATCACTAAATTCTCAAATAGATATGGGAGAAGGAAGTGTGGAGCTGATAGATACTCTGGTTGATGAGACAGTAGATATAGAAGGAAATTTTGCTAAGAAGGCTGAAGTTATTAGTCTTAAGGGTGCCATGAGTGACCTTACTGAAAGAGAAGCTCAGGTACTTAAAATGTATTATTTTGAAGATAAGGGAATGAAGGATATAGCTGGGGAGCTTGGGCTTGCTTACAGGACTGTTGTGAATACGAAGGTGAATGGAGTGGAGAAGATTAGAAAAAGTTGGAAAGTTGGTTAGTTGGAAAGGGAGCGGTGGATAAACCATAGGGGAAAGTTGGTTAGTTGGAAAGTTGGAAAGGAAGCGGTGGATAAACTATTGTTCTACAACTGTTATGCTATTGTTCAATATCTACCACACGAAGTTTATGAGTTCCATGAGTCGGTCTTTATCCTTGATAATGATATCACTTTTTTCCATTTCTATTATACCCTGGCTCTTGAATTCTGACATGGCTACGCTTAGGGTACTTCTGGAGCAGGACAAATATTTGGAAAACATAGTAAGGGATTGGACGTTTTTTATTCTAGCTCCATTGAAAATATCTCCTTCTTCAATTATGGAAAATCTAATAAGAGTACTGGCTAATTTACCTTTGAAGTCGTTAAAGTTATCATCTGCAAGTTTGAGCATTAGTATTCTGTATTTTCTAATTATGCTGTGCATAAAATAGTTGTAAATTTTCGGGTTTTTTACTATTTCTCTACCTATTGCCTGAGAGTTTAGTATGGATATTTTGGCAGTGTTTGAAATTACTGTAGATACAGCACAGGTTTTGTATCCGTCGAAGTAGTCCATTTCACCAAATATGGTTCCTGGTGCCAGCATAAAAAGAGTGATTTGACGACCGTCTTCACTAAATAGCTCCTGGGTAACCATACCTTCTACTACTATACATATGTTTTTTTCACTGGGTTCTATTATGCCCCCTTTTTTATAGCTTTTTATTGTACCTTTTTTTGATAGATTATTTAGAAAAAAATCAGTCATTTCATTTTGTAATTCTCTGTCGAATAGTTCTTTTAACATAAAAACCTCCTGTCTTCCAATTATTTTACATTGGAAGACAGGAGGTTGTCAATTTTAACTTTTAGTGGGTTTTTCCTCCCACTTCTTTTATGTCTTCTTTTACTGTTGCTGCTGTTTCTACTATTATGCTTAGTGCTTCTGCTATTTGTTCTAAGGACATATATGGTTTTTGAGGTTTGTCTAAAACCTGCTCCGGTAGGAATGGCACATGTACAAATCCACCTTTTGTTCCCGGGTATTTTTTATCTATTAGGTACATAAGTCCGTATAGAAGATGGTTGCATACAAAGGTTCCTGCTGTATTTGAAACTGATGCTGGTATACCTTTTTCCTTAAGGTTTTTTACTGCTGCTTTTATAGGCAGTGTTGCGAAATATGCATTTTCTCCATCTTCAAATATTTTTTCGTCTACTGGTTGGTCACCTTCATTGTCTGGAATTCTTGCATCTACTATATTTATACCTACTCTTTCTGGAGTGATATCGTATCTTCCTCCAGCTTGTCCTGTACATATGACTACTTCTGGTTTTACTTCTGCCATTGTTTGGTCCAGAGCTTTAATTGCTTTTTTAAATACTGTTGGTATTTCTTTTATGTGAAGTTCTATGTCTTTGTTTTCTAATTTTATTCTTTTTACCGCTTCAAAGGAGGGATTGATTTTTTCTCCTCCAAAGGGGTCGAATCCTGTTACTAATATTTTCATAGTTCCTCCTTTTTTAGTCTTTTTTATATGATATCAAATTAAAATGCTAATGTATACATAAGTACTATATGTGTTGCAAGTAGAATTAGTGCCAGTGGTGCCTGAGACATTATAACTCTATTTTGGTTTTTAGTTTCAAGAAGCGCTGCCGGTACTATGTTGAAGTTGGCTGCCATAGGTGTCATTAGGGTACCGCAGTATCCTGCTGTAAGAGCTAAAATTCCTGCTACTGTTGGATCAGCACCGTAAGCATATACAAAAGGCATTCCTATACCTGTAGTGATTACTGCAAAGGCTGCAAAGGCATTTCCCATTATCATAGTGAAAATTGCCATACCTAGACAGTAAGCGATAACTCCTGCTAATATATTTCCTTCTGGTATTACTCCACCTATTCCTGAAGCTATAACTTCTCCTACTCCTGCTTCATTAAATAAGGCTCCTAATGCTGTAAGAAGTTGAGGTAGTATTGCTGCTGTACCTACACTTAGAAGTAGTCTACTACCTTCGTATGGTATATTTTTAGATTCAGTTTTTGTCATAAACATTGCTATTATGGTTGCTATAAATGCTCCCATTCCCAGTCCTACTAAACTACCTAAGGCAGGTATGAATTGACCAACTGCGAAGGCTATAAGTCCTATGGATACTGCAGGGATAAATAATTTGTTTCCCATACTGATTGCACTTTTTTCTCTTTTATCTTCTGATGCTGTTTTCATGGAGCCGTCTTTTACTCTATTTACTGCTGCCAGTACTCCTATTACTAATATTAGTATTCCTGTAACATATCCAGGAATGTATTTTCCAAATATAAATATACCACCAAATATTCCCCAAAATGCTGCTGTTTCTTTTGGATGAGGGTGATTTTCATCTTTAAGGGCATTGTATGCCGCTGCTATACCAACTAATCCAGCTAGTATATACATGATTTCTAATAAAATATTTTGCATGGTTAGGCTCCTTTCTCTACTTTATTTTTCTTAAGCTTATCAGCAAGTCTTTTGTCAAATAATATGTTTTGAATAACAGCATATACGAAGGCTATTACTGCTACTGGAATGGCTGCTTTTGCTACTTCTATTGGTACTACTGTGATGCCCAGTGCTTCTAATGTACCTACTACTAGAAGTACTCCACCTGCTGCCGGGAATACATTTTGACCGAAAAAGTTTCCGTAGTTTTCCGCTGCTGCAGAGTAACCTTTTATTTGCTCTATTTCCTTGTCTCCTACTTCTTTGAAGTTTTTCTCTGCTGCTCCAAAAGCCATAGGGTATACTAATGGTCTTATGAACTGAACGTGTCCACCAAGTCTTAAGGATAATGCTGCAGCTACTTCTCTAAAGAAGGTGTAAATTATCATTACTCTTCCTGAAGTTACAGACTTCATTGATTTAATAAGTATTACTGCTCTTTCTCTAAGTCCGTATCTTTCAAGTATTCCTATAACTGGTAGTGTAAGTAAGAATAGGGACATGTATCTTGTGTTTACAAATGTCGTACCCAAGGTGTTTAAGATATTCATAATGTCCAGACCACTTACCAGGCCTGTTACAATTCCTGCAACTAAAACAACTGCTATAGGATTGTACTTTTTGATGAATCCAATTAAGATTATTAAAATTCCGATTAGTTTAATCATTGCTTCCTCCTCTAAATTTTTATTTGTTATTAATTATACAATTGATTTTATTTAAATAATGTTGTCTGGAAAACGATTTTTTGATATTATTTGAGATATGATGGAAGAAAAAAGTTGGTTAGCAGAAAGTTAAAAAGTAGTAAAGTGGAGGAGATTTAAATGAATAAAATATTAGATAAAATTATACAGAATAATATAGAAAATCTTACTTTAGGTCAAAAGGCTTCATATATACCAGCCTTGGCAAATGTGCCTGATGGTATCGGTATTGCCGTCAGAGATAGTCATGGTGTATATACTTCTGGTGATGCTGAGAGAATGTTTACTTTTCAAAGTATGTCTAAGATAGTCCTTTTAATGCTTGCTCTAAAAGACAACGGATTTGACTATGTATTTAATCATGTAGGTTTAGAGCCGTCAGGAGATAGTTTTAATGCTATTTCCAATCTTGATTTTAATCAGGCTATTAAACCTTACAATCCTTTTATTAATGCAGGAGCTATTTTGACTACTTCAATGATAAATGGTGATACCTACGATGATAAACTTAGAAAAATAATAGAATTGAGCGGCTGTATTTTCGGAAGGAGTAATATTACCTTTAATGATGAAGTTTACGTTTCCGAAAGAGAAAGTGCCAACAGAAATAGAGCCTTAGCTTATTTACTTAAAGAAAAGGAACTTCTTACAGGAAATGTTGAGGAGATATTGGATTTATATTTTAGAGCCTGCTCTCTAGAGGTTAGCTGCATAGATTTAGCTAATTTGGGTCATTTTTTAGCTTTTAATAAGGATTCATGTAATGTAGAAGAGGATCATCTTAGAATCGTAAAGACTCTTATGCTAACCTGTGGAATGTACGATTACTCTGGAGAATTTGCAGTAAGAATAGGTCTTCCTAGTAAATCCGGGGTTTCCGGTGGTATAGTATCCTGTGCCCCTAGACGTATGGGAATTGGTGTATTTTCACCGAGATTAGATGAGAAGGGTAATTCTATTCTGGGAGTTAGGATGATGGAAGAGCTTAATAGGGAGTTGGAGTTGAATGTGTTCCGTTAAAAACGATAGCGAAGCTATTGTGGAACAGTAGTGGAGCGGTAGTAAAACGGTAGGGAGATAGTTGGAAAGTAGAAAGTTGGTTAGTTGGAAAGTTAAACCCCTGAGATTTTTGGTCTCAGGGTTTTT
>JAWSUU010000076.1:0-11397 GCA_033549325.1 Bacillota bacterium
GTTCCTGCTAAAGTTATCTTTGGTCCTGATGTTAAACATATCAGGGTTAATAGCTTTAAGGATGATGTTTCTAATAATCTTATAGAATCTTTTCACCATCAATTTAAAGCTTGGTACAAGACTAAACAGGGTTTTAATTCTTACGCTTCTGCTAATAACTTGATCAGCATGTTTGTCTTTTTCTTTAATTTTGTCAGGCCTCACTCAGCCTTAAATAATTTAACTCCAGCACAAGTCGCCGGTCTTAATCTTTCTAAGCGAGAAAAACGTAAGTTTTTACTTGTTGCCTAAACTTATCCTTAATTTCGCATATCTGTCATTTAAAAGGTCCGTATGAATTGTCATAGGGCATGCTTTAGCATGTTCATTTTACCCTTGACATATTCATTAAGGAGCTTTTATTATCTTTTTTGCGAAATTCATAGATATTCTATGATTTAAGCTGCTATTCTTTCATGTTTACTTTACAGAGTCAAATAAATATATCTTTTATCTTTAATACATGTTACTTTTTTTTAATTATAATCTAAAATAGTTTTCCATTATGCTCTTAAAGCTTACTCTTTAGTTTTCTTCAGCTTGATTTCAATTAAAATTATATTAGTTTTATTTACATAAAATCTAAATCATTACCTATAGGTATGCCCTATAGAAACTTTATCGCAATACTAAATTATTTTTAGAAGCCAAAGAACCAAAAGAATAACCAATACTGTTCCTACTATACCTAAACCTCTATTCATAGTAATCTCTCCTTTCAAAGTGAAAATGCTATTCTCAACTTTTATTTTATTTTTTTCAAGAAAAAATGTCACAGATTGCAATTGATTTGTTGGTGTCTATGAATTGCAATTTTAAATGTCGAACTCTTCTGTATTGCCCATATCAGTTTATTAATCTTCTTCTACTATAAATGATGTTTTAGCATTAACTCGGTATCCACAGATTTCATTGTTCTCAACAATAGCATGGATATTTTTTATATATACACTTTTGATATTGTCTATTGTCTTAGCTGCTACTTTAACTGATTTTTGTACTGCATCTTCCCAGCTTTCTTTTGATTCAGCTAGAATCTCTATTACTTTTATAACTGTCATTTTTTTATCTCCTTTTTTTATGATACTTAAATCTCTATCAGAAAATATTTGAATATATTCATTTTTATTTTTCCTGAAAACTCATTGTTAATATGTTCTCGCTTTCTTCATTGCTATGATCTTCTTCCACGAATTAAATTGACCACAACTATAATAAAACAACATTGCTTTTAAATTATTTTTCTTCATCAGGCTTTGTATATTCTGTTTTTACTTGCTGCTCTCTAGCTTGAGGTCTTATAAGTTTCAAAACTATCCATGCAATCAGTGCAACCAAAATCATAGATATAACTGTCTCAGGTTCAAATACTGATTTTGTATTTATTTCAATCTGTGAAAAGATGTCTTTAAATATACCTACTAATAATCCAGTCGCACCGTAGATGATGCGCACAAATCCATTTTCAGAATTTGCTCCTAACAACTTAAAAATAAAACGAAAAGCTAAGATTGCTTCAATAAGCACAACAATTGAAATAATAATACGCTTCGAAGTTTGATTTTCCTGGTTGATGTTACGCGTTTCTGTTTGTTTGGTAATTTTATCCATTGTTTTCACCTCCATATTATAGTTCCTATTATAACTACTCTGTCATTTATATCAGGTCATATTTTCTATTTTGTACATTTTTCATCTAGCTTTTTATTCCATTTATAATGAATGTGACCAGTTCGTTAAATTCACTATAATTATTATCTTGCTTTCCCTGCATCTGCAATAAGTACGCGGTTTCTATTCCTGCGAAAAAAATTATTGCTCCAAACAGTTCTGTATCAATATCTCTTATTTCTCCCATTTCTTTCGATTCATCAAGCATCTTCTCAAATATATAAGGTATACCTACAAATCCATCTTTCATCCAATGTGAGCCGTATACTACCGGCATTTTGCCTTCCTGTGCTAATACACTTGATAAATCCGGATTTTTCCTAAGCTCTTCGAAATGATATCTTAATATTTTTTTAATCTTCTCTAAGGGAGGTATGTTTTGACTCTCGAGTTTTTCACTTAATTTAACTATTTTTTTATGTTGCGTCTCAAAAATATAATCAAGAATACCATCTTTATTTTTAAAATAAATATATACAGTCCCTACAGCAATCTTAGCATCATCAGCTATAGACTGGACTTTTGTTTTACAAAACCCATCTCTGGCAATAATCTTTGTTGCCGATAAACGAATTAATTCTTTCTTTCTCATATTTTCATCTTCCTTTTATTTTATATATTAAATATGAAAGTCTTTATTTATTTAAAATATAATAGTTAATAAATTCTCTTGTGAATGAACACTCATTCGTAGAATGTCAAAAAAATTTAAATTCCAAATGAATCGACTTTAATTTTAAGGGTCGTAAAAAATAGCTGTGATTTAATATGTTTTGGTAGCTACAGCCAAATAACTCTTTTTTTAGGTAATATTATGATTTTATCTTTGTAAAATATAAAAGTAAATTATGATAAGATATTGTGGTAGGTAATTATGATAAGGATTTGTGGTAGGAGTTTATGGATATGAAGTTATCATATCCGAAATCTACTTGATGCATAATTATACTCTTGTTTCTTAATAATAGCAAGCAAATACTTAGTATCTTTAATGTTATTTTTGAAAATATATATTTTTAATTTTTAACATTGGCAAGCAGCCTCTAATGGCTTGTTTTGAATGCGAAATATATATTATGGTTGAAAAGAATATCATCGTTTTTTTATATTATTTTGTTTTTGATATTATAATTTTATTGTTGAAATCAAAAGTATCTCATTAATATATATACCCATTTATATTATAATTATAATAATAGTCTCAATTATATTTTTATTGGATAAGATGTGTCTTTTATCTTTTCTTATTTAAGATTTGGTTTAGAGCAGTGCTTTCTTTTCTGAAATTTATTGTTTCACTACCAAATAGTCTGTGCATATTTGGTATTATAATTCCAAACCTTATTCCCTCAGCCTTCCTCCCCGTTCGACTTTTTTTCGCAAAATTTAAAAAATACCCATTCGCGCATTTTACAATTTTATTATCTAATAACTACAACTATTAATACAATTTAGAGATATTCTATAAAAGCTAAAAGGTTTAGAATATCACTGAAAAATATGCAAATATTTCTGTATTAAGTTGTAGTAATTATTTCAATGCTTTTTAAAACTAAATTGTTTTAAATTCTCCTAATTTTTAGCGATTTTAACATAAGAATAGTTGTATTATTTACCCTAAATTCTATAAACATATTATCATAAAATTAATGTATTGCAGTTTGTTATATATCAATTCAAACTTTCATAGTTTAGTCTTTTATGACAGTTTTATTGCCTTATGATATAATGAATACAATTATTATAAAAATAGTTATAATGATAAATTGTATCTGCTTGATTGAAAAGCTAAATTTATCTTAATGTTTATATTGTTTTCATTGGCTCAACATTAATGGAGGAATGTATGGAAGTGAAAAAATTAAAAATTTTAGTTATAAGTGAAAGTTTATCTGATGCAAAATATTTTGAGAATACTATTTCGAAAGCCCTTCCAGGAAGTAAGGTTTATATTTCTGAAGGTAGAATAGAAGGTTTGAAGCTTGCAAAACTTAAAGAACCTGACGTAATTCTAATTGATATATCAATTACTAATACCGATAGTTTGAAAATAAGTAGTATTATAAAAAAGGATAAAGCGTTGAATTTTACTCCAATACTATTTGTTACGGATTTGGAAGCCGATCGGTATTTACGTAATGAAGCTATAAAGGCTGGAGCAGAAGCTTTTATATTTAAACCTATAGATGATGCAATATTGATAACTCAATTAAAGGCAATGGCGAAAATCAAGGAGAGAAATATTCTCATAGATAAGCAAAAAGAAAGGCTTAAATCTTTGGTTCAACAACGTACATACGACTTAAGAAATGAAATTATAGAAAGAAAAAATCTTGAAAAAGAACTTCAAAAAAGTGAAGAAACTCTTAGAACATACATAGAAAAAGCTCCTATTGGGATTTTCGTAACCGATGCTATGGGTAAATATATTGACGTAAATGAAATGGCATGCCAATTAATGGGCCGTAAAAGAGAAGAAGTCTTAAAACTATCAATAGCTGATTTTCTTATACCCTCACATCTTGATAAAGGGCTTAAAAAATTTAATGAGCTTACAACTAAAGGATTTATAGATACAGAACTAAAAGTAAGAAATAAAGATAATCAGGAATTTTGGATAAGCCTTCGGGCTGCAAAGATTAATGACAATCGCTTTATCGCTTTTTGTACTGATATTTCCGACCGGAAAGAAAAAGAAAGCAGGGTTGAGTATCTCAGTTATCATGATTCATTAACTGGAGTCTACAACCGAGCGTTTTACGAAGAATCTATCAAAGAATTAGACACAGAAAAGAACCTTCCATTTACTTTAATTATTTCTGATGTCAATGGATTGAAGCTGACAAATGATACACTTGGACATGCTGCTGGTGATAAAGTTCTTATTGAAACCACAAAGCTTCTCAGTAGACATTTAAGAAAAGGAGATATATTAGCCCGGGTTGGTGGTGATGAATTTTCCATATTACTTCCAGAAACAAGCAGTCAAGAAGCACAAGAGATTGTTGACCGAGTTCAAAAATCAAGCAGATCTTTCGTAGTCGATATATCAGAAGTATCAATAAATATGAGTATTTCCTTCGGTTTTGCTACCAAAACAAAAACATCAGAATCATTTTCTCACATTAGCAAATTAGCAGAAGACTACATGTACCGAGTTAAAATCCTTGAGCGCGAAAGCTTTCACAGTACTTTGCTTGAAACACTAAGATTGTCTTTATATGATAGAAGTCATGAAACAGAAGAACATGCTTCGAGAATGGCCCATCTGTCAAATAAACTAGGCACCGCAATGGGATTGAGTAAAGAGGATCTTAATGATCTTGCCTTGTTATCATCACTACATGATATCGGTAAAATAAGTATTGATAATAGTATTCTTACAAAACCTGGAAAACTAAATGCTGATGAATGGCTAGAAATGAAAAAGCACCCTGCAATCGGGTACAGAATTGCTATGACTTCACCAGAACTCAAATCAATAGCAGAGTATATTTTATGTCATCATGAGTACTGGGATGGTACAGGTTATCCTCAAGGTTTAAGCGGAGAAGATATACCGCTTATTTCTCGAGTGATTTCAATTGTAGATGCTTACGATGCAATGACTCATGACCGTACTTACAGAAAAGCACTGACAAGGGAAGCTGCTATCGCTGAAATTTCAGATAACTCAGGTAGCCAATTTGATCCAGAGATTGCAAAATTGTTTCTGACTCTTATTTAATACAGTATAGTGATATCCTTTAAAATAGCATTAACGCTAAATTGTTTGAATATCGCTAAAAAGTATGTAACTATTTTATTGATTAGATAAATCTCTTTATTATAATGCTAGAATTTATTTATAAAATAAAAATCGAGATTAAAATTCTTAGATTCTAATCTCGATAAAATTTGCTTTTTGTACTAAGTTGTACTAGGATATTTGAAGTTTTTTCTTAAAACGAGCTAAATATTTACACTCCTTTTCTAAGAACTTTAACAAGTTCTGTCATTTCAACTGGAGGATTTGTACTATGTACCACTACATTTACACCAATTTCTTCTGCTAACTTTATTGCTTCTTTCAAAGGTTCAATGTTCATATTTCCTACTATTTCTTTTGATTGTCTGATTTTTAAACCAAGAATATCTCCTCTATACTTCTCAAACAATCTTTTTATTCTATTTCTTTTAAAAGTATTAAACATTTATAATATGTACTATATAATAACAGGAGAA
This sequence comes from Bacillota bacterium, assembly GCA_033549325.1. Taxonomy (GTDB): domain Bacteria; phylum Bacillota; class Clostridia; order Tissierellales; family Dethiosulfatibacteraceae; genus UBA8670. The sequence goes on from JAWSUU010000076.1 coordinate 5,935, forward strand.
AGTGCTACCTACTCATTATGAAATAGCTTTTCTTCTATATTTTTTATGAATATACATAATTACTGGATATATTATAAACATTGCTATAACTATTATTATGGCTATTGAAATATTTCTTGTATAAAATATTGAAAAGTCACCATCTGACATTTGTAGTGCTCTTCGAAAGTTTTTTTCAATAATAGGACCTAGAACAAAAGCAAGAACAAATGAAGGTGCTGAATATTCTATTTTTACTAAATAGTAAGCTGATACTCCAATGATCAATGCTACCCAAAGGTTAATTAATAAAGGTTCAGAAACATAAATACCTATTATAGTTATAATCAGTACAATTGGTGCTAATATATGGTTTGGTATAATTACGACTCTTGCAAATAAAGGAGTTAGTAATCTACCTACTCCAAGCATTATAAATGACGATACTATAAACCCAATAAGTATTGTGTACACTAATACTTTCTCAGTACTAAAAACACTTGGTCCAGGTTGTATTCCTTGCATAATAAATGCTCCCATGATAATTGCAATTGCAGGAGAACCAGGTATTCCTAGAGTAAGCAATGGCAATAAAGCCCCCCCTACTGCTGCATTGTTAGCTGCTTCAGGTCCAACTATTCCATCAGGATTACCTTCTCCAAATGATTTAGGATCTTTCGAAGTTTTTTTTGCTAAAGCATATCCAAACCAAGATGAAGTTCCAGATCCTAAACCTGGAAATATACCAATTATAGAACCTGTTATTGCACCTAAGATTGTTGGTTTCATAACTTTTAAACGTTTATTAAAATTTAGTTTGCCTGACAAATTATCATACTCCAATTTTTGTCCTAAAGAATCACTAGTCATCATTTTAAATATTTCTGGAATACCAAATACACCAATAATTAGTGAAATAATACTTAGTCCATGTATTAGTTCAATTCGGCCCATAGTAAAACGTTCTAAGCCAGAAAAAATATCTAATCCAATAGTTGCTGCCATTAACCCTAATAAAACACTAATAACACTTTTAACAATATCTTTTGAACTTAAAGCTGCAACAGCAATAATTCCTAAAACTCCAACAAGAAAATACTCTGGTGCTGACCACTTTAAAGCAAAAGAAGCCAATGGAGCTGATAAGAGTAATAAAACTAAACCTCCAAATATAGCACCAATAAATGATGCTTGTAGTGAATACGCAAGTGCTACTCCAGGTGATTCATTCAAGGCTAATTTATATCCATCTAATACTGTTGCTGAAGCTGATGGGGTACCTGGTATCCCTAAAATAATAGATGATATTGACCCTCCATATTCTCCTCCTTGATAAGCTGAAAGCATCAGTAAAATTGCAGCTGCTGGTTCTAGAAAATATGTTATAGGTAAAAGTAATGCTAGTAAAATCATAGAACCAAGACCCGGTATTGCACCTAAAACTAACCCAAATAATGTACCAAATATTAAAATAAATATATTTTTAACCGTGAAAATTAATAAAAAGCTAGATAGTATTGTCTCCATAAATACACCTCCATAATTAAATATTAAATGACATTAAAACATTAAAAAGAATATATATAACTAAATTTGTAATAAATGACATAACAAAACTTGAAATTAAAGCTTTCTTTTTATTTTTTTTTCTACTCGGATTAATAGTATAAAATAATAAAAACATAAATATAATAGAGAGTGGATAAAATAATTCTAAGAAAGCCCAGAGGATTAAAAATATTATTATCATAAAAATAATTGCCATTAATCTAGTTGGATTATTAATAGTTATGTACTCAGTTTTTTTCTTGAAAAAATTTTGTATTAAACTAACCACACAAAAAAAATATAATAGATAAGATAAAATCTTTGGAAAATATTCAGGTCCTATAGTATTATCGCTAAATCTTGCTATGAATTCAGTTGCTGATGTTAAGTAAAAAGTATTAATTGTTATTATAACTATTAAGCTCACATATGTTGCAATCTTATAATTTATTCTAATTTCTTTATTCTTCATTATATGCACTCCTGTATAAGTTAATATTTATTCAGTAAACAAAGTTACTTTTAGTTTATCTTTAAATCAAGTGAATGTAACTTTGTTTACTGAAATTCTATAAAATATTATAAATAGAATTCAAATAATTATTACTCTATTAATTCTAAATTTTTCAATACTCTTTCTGCAGAATTTGAAACTTTGTTAATCATCTTTCCAAATTCTTCTGAATCGGCATAGTTTATTTCAATTCCCGCTGCTTCGTATTGTTCTATGACCTCTGGATCCTCTAATGCTTTTTTGAATGCTTCGTGTAATATATCTGCACGTTCTTCAGGAATTCCTGGAGGTGCTATTATACCAAAATATACATCTGTGGTAGTTTCAACACCATAATCTTTCAACATAGGAGCGTCTTCATAAAAATTACCTTTTGTACTTCCTAAGTTCAATAAAACTCTAATGTTACCTTCTTCAATATGACTCTTGCCTTGTTGTGCAGAACCCGTTGCTCCATCAATATGGCCCCCTAGTAAATCTGCGAAGACATCGCTTTGTCCGTCATATGCAATCTGTCTTGTATTAACTTCTAGACCTTCATTTAATATTTCCATTGCTATATTTCCTGGATTACCTTTACCTGATGATCCATAGGTGAAACTACCTGGATTAGCTTCAACATACTCTATCCATTCCTCAACAGTATCCCACGGTGCATCATCTTGTACTAGTAATAAAATAGGGCTTGAAGAAATTCTTATTATTGGTTCAAAGCTATCGTAATTATATGCGGTATTTCCGTATAAAGGTTGTAAGGAAAGAGCTCCACTTGGTGTTAATCCTATAGTATAACCATCATTATCTGAATTTAGTAATTCTGTAAGTCCTATTGTTCCAGATCCTCCTGGTTTATTTACTATAACAACATTTTCATTATTAGGCAGATACTTATTCATTACTTTAGCCACTATCCTTGCTGTAGTATCAGTAGATCCCCCAGCTCCATAAGGTACAATCATTTCAATTGGTTTCTCTGGAAAAATATCTGTTTCTTCATCTTCAATCTCATTATTATATTCTTCATTATCTGAATTAACATCTTCGTTTTCATTGTTAGGTTCTTCTACTGGTTCATTAGAACAACCCACAAAACTAAATATTAAAATTACTATCATACTTACTATAAACAATTTTTTCATTATAAATCCTCCTAAATTTAATTAAAAAATCTGTCAAAATAACTTTTGAAAATTTTATTAACTATTATTTGTTTTCTATTCGTATCTATTTCTAAATAATGGTTTTAATTCAGAAATTGGAGCTTTATTAACTATAAGCCTTCTCATTTTTTCTTCAGATTTTGATATTGCTTTACATTGCTCTAAAACATATTCTACATTTTCATAAGGGATAACGCAAACACCAGAATCATCTGCTACCATTAAATCTCCTGGAATTACAAGTATACCACAAAGTGATATTGGTCCATTTAATTCTATACATTCCATTCTAAATTTACCAGTAATTTGAGTTGTTCCGCAACTCCATACAGGATAATCTAATTCTTTTATAGTGTTGACATCCCTAGCTGCACCAAAAATTATATTTCCAGCTAACCCACATGTTTTTGCAACTGTACAGGATTGTCCTCCCATGTTAGAAACATCTAAATTACCAGCAAAATCACTTACAAGTACATCACCAGGTTCAGAAATATAATAAATATCTCTAGTAGACATTTTTATGAAATCTTTATCAATAGCTCCTTGTGTTGGTGTTTTTCTTTCTGGAATATTTCTTATTGTTACTGCTGGACCTACTATTTTCTTTCCAGGGATTATAGGTTTAATATGTGAAGATGCTATAGCACCTTTTATCCCCATTGTATCAAGTACATCTGAAACGGTTGTTGAAATATCATCTAGTTTTAAAAATTCTTCGATAATTTCCTTTTTAACTCTCGGAAATTTTATTCTGGTAATTCTTTCTCTTGGGACTAATCCCCATATTCTTCCCTGCTTTTTGTACTCTTGGTACTCTAAATCTCTTTGTTTTCTTAGTTTTACAATTTCGTTATTGATTTTCTCAACTTTCTCATCACTCATTTTTATACCTCCTCGTTCTCTATATATGAACTTTGTTTCTTATTTGATAACATAGTATCATTTCTTATAATACCTGTCAATACGTTTTCCTCTTTTTTTTAAAAAAAATGCTTTTCCCAACTAATAAAGTTGAAATAAAGCATCCTACTGTTTTCAAAGTTTTATCTTATGAATATTCTATATAGCTAAATCTTTTTTTATCATTTCCGCTGTTTGAGTTACAAGATAAATATATTTATCTATTTTAGACTTACTGGTCCTCATTTTTGGTGCACCTAATGATATAGCTGCCCATACTTTCCCCGAGTGGTCTTTTATTGGCGCTCCTACTCCTATCGTTTCCATTGCATACTCTTCACTACTAACTGAATATCCTTGTTTTCTTATTTTTTTATATTCTTCTAATATTTTATTTGGTTCCACAATTGTATTTGGCGTGAAGGATGTGATAGGTTCTTCCATTAATTTTTTTCTTATGATATCCTCATCTTGAAACGCTGCTAAAACTTTTCCTATAGCCGAAGCATAAATAGGTCTTGTTCCTCCAATAGCTCCTACAACTCTAACCAATTCATTACTTTCCTCTCTATGTACTAATACTGGATTATTGCTAATCCACATACCGAATGATGCATTTTCATTTGTAATGTTTCGTAATTTAGCTAAATATGGCTTGCAAAATTTTTCTATTCCTACATTTTCTTCATAAGATTTCCCAAGCAAATAAACTCCTATCCCTAAACTGTATTTTTTATTTTCTCTTTGTTGAACCAATCCACCCTTTGATAAAGATGACAACAACTTATGGATACCACTTTTAGCATACCCCATTTTATTTGATAACTCTGTAACTCCTATTTCATAAGGGTTTTCAGACAATAATTTTAAGATTTTCATCGCTTTTTCTGCTGAACTCATATTCTCTCCTATTTTAAATATTATTATTAATTTTATATTATTAAAATTGTTATGTCAACATTTTGTTCTCTATTTATGAACACGCTTCTTTATTATCAACAGAAAATTTTTTTATTAATTTTTTTCATATTTAATATTTAAATAAATGTATTTTCTATAAAAGTTATAATTATATATTTTTTTCTACTATTTTAAATTTTAACACCAAACCCAGCCAAAAATCTAACCTCCAACTCTCCATATTCATCTACCTCTATTTTCTCTAAAACTCTTCTAATAATATCCTTATCAATATCTAGAATCTTTCCTCTCTCTAGTAACTTCTTCAATTCTTTAATCCTGTAGTTCTTTAAAAGATCTTCTCCATCTTTAATATTATCTATTTCATCCACTATTATATTAAATGCTACTACAAAGGCTCTATCAACTTTCTCTTTATCTATCTTTATGTCTGTGCAG
>JAWSUU010000077.1:0-11276 GCA_033549325.1 Bacillota bacterium
ATGAAAAACCAAATGCAGGAATACAAAGATAAAATAGCAAAACTAGAAGAAGAAAAAGAAGAAAATCTCCAAGAACTAGTACAAAAAAACAACGATTATAACAATATGAAAAATAAAATTGAAGGATATAATAAAAAATTAGAAGAAAAAGATGATGAGTTGGCAATAACCAAAGATATTTTGGAAGAAACTGAAACAAGAGTAAAAGAACTGAAGAGGGAACTTTTCCTGCTAAGGGAAAAAAGAGAATTGAATGATTAATAAACTGATTAATTTCAGTTTATTTTTTTTAAAAAATTTGAGAATTTAGACCTATTATAATATAATGAAGAAATGTAGAAATAAGTAAAATTTTGACAAGGAGATTTAATGAAGAATAGAATAAAAAAACTACTTGAATTTGATAAAATACAAAAAAAACTTATTGATAAAGCTGCAACTAGTTTAGGTAAAGAAAAAGCAGAAAGTATAGATATATTCAAAGACATAAATATAATATCCTCAAAACTAGAGGAAACCGAAGAAGCATTTAAAATACTAGCTGAGATAGGGGAACCTCCATTAGGGGGAATCCATAAGGTATCTAAAGAAGTAGACTTTGCTGTAAGAGGCAGAATGCTTAATCCTGGAAGCATATTAGAAGTAGGAGATACATTAAGGGCAGCTAGAAACTTACATAATTTCTATAAAAATAATAAGGATGACTTTAAGTATAAAACTATAGAGAATTTAATTATAAATCTAAGGTCTAATAAATGGCTGGAAGATAAAATAGAAAAAGCAATAATAAGTGAAGAAGAAATTTCGGATAATGCAAGTAATGATTTAAAAAAAATAAGAAAAAAAATAGATGATAAAAACTCAAGTATAAGAAACAAACTTAACAGTATTATAAGTTCATCTGATAACCAGAAATATTTACAGGATAGCATTATTACTATAAGAAATGATAGATTTGTAATACTTGTTAAACAAGAACACAGAAATAAAATCAAAGGATTAATTCACGGTCAATCATCTTCAGGAGCTACATTATTTATTGAACCTTCCAGTATAGTGGAGCTCAACTCTGATATTTCTAATTTAAAAATTGAAGAGAAAAAGGAAATTGAAAGAATATTAAAAGAATTATCACAGGATATAGCAACCTTCAGCGTAGAAATATATAATAATGAAAGAATTTTTAAGGAACTGGATTTTATATTTGCTAAAGGAAAATTATCCCTTAGCTATACTGGAGCTAAACCATCTCTAAATACAGATGGATATATAAATATAAAAAAAGGTAGACATCCATTAATACAGGAAAATGAAGTAGTACCAATTGATGTTTATTTAGGAGATGAAAATAAAACTCTAGTAATTACCGGTCCAAATACCGGAGGGAAAACTGTAACATTAAAAACAATTGGTTTATTTACCCTGATGACTCAGGCTGGTCTTCATATTCCGGCAAGTTTTGGCAGTAATATAGGAATATTCAACAATGTTTTTGCTGATATAGGGGATGAACAAAGTATAGAACAGAGTTTATCTACCTTTTCATCCCATATGACAAATATTGTAGAAATACTTAAAGAAGTAGATTCTAAATCCCTAGTGCTATTAGATGAAATAGGAGCCGGAACGGATCCTGAAGAAGGAGCAGCTCTGGCAATAACTATATTAGAAAAACTACTGAATATTGGATGCACTACGGCAGCTACAACTCACTATAGTGAGTTGAAAATATATGCCCTTACTCAAAAGGGAGTACAAAACGGAAGTGTTGAATTTGATATAAAAACCTTAAGTCCAACCTATAGAGTTTTAATTGGAGTTCCAGGCAAGTCAAATGCCTTTGAAATATCTCGAAAATTAGGCTTGGAAAACGAAATAATTTATGATGCAAAGAATAGATTACAAGCTCATGAAATAGAATTTGAAGATGCACTGGCAAAAATTGAGACAGATAGAAAAGCCAGCGAAAAAGAAAGACTGGAAATAGAAAAATTAAAAAAGGCACAGGAAGAAATAAAGTCCAAACTTCAAGCAAAAGAAAAAGAGTTGAAAAATAAAGAAGAAAGAATGATACATGAGGCAAAAAAAGAAGCGAGACAAATAGTAGAGAAAGCAAAGAATGAAACAGCAGATATAATCAGACAGTTGAGAGAACTTAATTTTGAAATTGAAAAAGAAAAAAATATTAAGATAAATCAATTAAGAAATGACATAAACAGTAAAACAAATGAATATCAATCTACTGTTGATTTATCTAAAAGCTTCGAAAAGTCAGAAGAAGAACTTGAAAAAGGTGATTACGTTCTAATAAGAAACCTAAAACAAAAAGGTACAATAATATCAGAAGTAGAAAAAGAAAATGAAAAGGTTACTGTTCAGGTAGGAAGTATGAAGCTAAATGTAGATTACAACAGTTTAAAAAAATTAGACAAAGAGGATCAAGATAAAAAAGTAGCTTCTGGTTCCAAAAATATTAGCTTAATGAATAAGAGGGTTAAATCCAGTATTGATGTAAGAGAATTTAACCTGGAAGAAGCCTTTTTAGAGGTGGATAAATATTTGGATGATGCTTATTTGGCAGGATTAAATGAAGTAAGTATAATCCACGGCAAAGGAAAAGGGATTCTAAGAAAAGGAATAGGCCAGTATCTAAAAGGCCACAATCTTGTAAAAGAATTTAGAGTGGGAAGTTTCGAAGAAGGTGGAGACGGAAATACTATAGTAAAATTAAAGCAGAGGTAATAAATGATATTAGTCAGTGCATGTTTATTAGGAGTCAATTGCAAATATAACGGTGGAAATAATAAAACAATAAAAGTAGATGAATTATTAAAAGATGAAATACTAATACCCGTATGTCCAGAACAGCTTGGAGGTATGGAAACACCAAGAAATCCATCTGAAATAATACTAATAGATGGAAAGAAGCATGTGGTAGATAAAAAAGGTAATGATGTTACTTTTCAATTTGTTAAAGGGGGAGAAGAAACTTTAAAAATAGCAAAACTTTTTAATATAGAAACAGCTATTTTAAAATCAAACAGTCCATCCTGTGGTTGTGGTAGTATATACGATGGAACTTTCACAGGAAAGATCGTAGAGGGTAATGGAATAACAGCAGCTATTTTAAAATCAAATAATATAAAAATATATAATGAAATAAGTTACTTTGAAAAATTGAAATAAAACCTACTATATGCTAATATCGTATATAGTAAAATTCTATGGAGGTTAGTTAATGATAGACTATAAAGATTCTGTAGCGGAATTGATATCAGAAAATGTAGAACTAGAAAAAGAAAAAATATATGAAATTATAGAAATACCACCGGAAATGGAAATGGGAGATTATGCTTTCCCTTGTTTTATTTTAGCTAAAACTTTCAAAAAAAATCCGGCATTAATAGCTAAAGAACTAGCAGAAAGTATTGAATTAAATAATAAATTTGAGAAGGTAGTAAATAACGGACCATATTTAAATTTTTATCTAAATAGAGTTGAGTTTAATAAAGAAACTCTTAAAGAAATATATAATAATGATAATTACGGTAAAAAGAATATTGGTAAAGATAGAAATGTAATAGTTGAATTCTCATCACCAAATATTGCTAAACCCTTTCACATTGGACACATAAGGACAACAGTTATAGGAAATGCTATTAACAATATATACGAATTTATGGGATTTAACACTATAGCGATAAATCATCTTGGTGATTACGGCACGCAATTTGGTATGCTTATATCTGCTTATAAAAAATGGGGAGATAAAGAAACCATTGAAAAGGATCCAATCAAAGAATTATTAAAACTTTATATTAGATTCAATGAAGAAGCTGAAGAAAAGCCAGAATTAAATGAAGAAGCAAGAGAATGGTTTAAAAAACTTGAACAAGGTAATGAAGAAGCTAAATCTCTGTGGCAGTGGTTTAAAGATGTAAGCTTGAAGGAATTTAATAGAGTATATAATATGTTAAATATTGAATTTGATTCATATGCAGGAGAAAGTTTTTATTCCGACAAAATGCAGAGGGTAATAGAAGAATTAGAAGATAAAAACCTCCTTAAGAAATCCGAAGGAGCTGAAATTGTGGATTTAGATGAATTCGATATGCCTTCACCTTTGATTAGAAAAAGTGATGGATCCACACTTTATATTACAAGAGATATTGCAGCTTCTATATATAGAAAAGAGAAGTACGATTTTTATAAGAATATATACGTTGTAGCTTCACAACAGAATCTACACTTCCAGCAGTGGATAAAAATAGTAGAGCTAATGGGATATGACTGGGCTAAAGATTGTGTCCATATACCTTTTGGAATGGTTAGTTTAGAAGATGGAACCTTGTCTACTAGAAAAGGAAGAGTAGTTTTTTTAGAAGATGTTTTGAACAAAGCAGTAGAAAGAACCAAAGAAATAATTGAAGAAAGAAATCCAGAACTTGAAAATAAAGAAGAAGTTGCAAAAAAAGTAGGTATAGGGGCTGTAGTTTTTCAAGAACTATACAACAATCGAATAAAAGATTATACATTTTCTTGGGAAAAAACTCTAAGCTTTGAAGGAGAAACAGGACCATATGTACAGTATACCTATGCTCGTACCTGGAGTATAATCAATAAAGCTGAAATAGATATAGACGAAAATATTAATAGTGAGCTTTTAAAAGAAGATATAGAATTCGAAATAGTAAAATCACTTTATGAATTTTCTGATGTAATAGAAGATGCTATGGAAAAATACGAACCATTTTATATTACTAGATATATAGTAGATCTAGCTCAAAAATACAACAGATTTTACAATAAATGTCCTATTTTAAAAGAAGAGAAAGACTTAAAGAAGGCGAGGTTGCTCATTACTTACGGAGTAAATAAAGTTATTAAAACAGGATTAAATCTTCTAGGGATAGAAGCTCCAGAAAAAATGTAATTTCATTTTATCCTTGACAAAGGAATTTATATTTCATATAATGCCTCTTAGCTGTAAAAAAGGAGGTACAAATGAACAAGAAAAATAAAATCATTATATTTTTATTATTATCTATTTTAATATTTTCTTCGCTGCAAAGTAATGCAAATGAAAATCTAAAAGTAGAAATTAATGATAATGATGTTGAATATAATTGTACAGAAGTTAATAAAGTTCAAGAGGAATACTTAAAAGAAATCAAGGAAAAAGAAATTGCAATACTAATAGCAGATATTAAAGGAATTAAAAAAGAAGAAAAGAAAACTTATACAGAATTAAAAGATTTTATAGTTGATGTTAGTGGTTTAAGCAGAGAAGATTCAAGTTATTTAATAGAAGCTAGTGAAAAAATTGGAGTAGATCCGATGCTAATGCTTTCACTAATTAGAGTAGAGAGTTTCTTCGATCCCTATTTAGTTGGAACATCCGGTGAAAGAGGAATTGGACAGCTTATGGCAAATACAGCCAAACCGGTAGCAGAAAGCATAGGTGTTGAGTACGATCCAGATAAATTATTTGAACCTAAGTACAACATACTGCTTTTTACGACACAATTTAAATATCTTTTGGATTATTATGATGGGGACTTACATAAAACTCTAACGGCATACAACAGAGGACAGTACGGGTTAGAGAAATATATGGCTTCAAGGTCATCCCATTCAAGACCTGAAGTAAGCATATATTCATCTACAGTCTTAGAATATGCCTCAGAATACAAAAATCAATTTGATAATAGTAAATAAAGTTTATATAATATAGCTGATGCACATCAGCTATATTTTTTTAGGAGAAATCATGAATAAAATTGAAAAACTACTATTTAACATATTTAAAGATGAAAAACTCAATGATTACAATGGTATAGGTAAAGGTGAGTTAATTTATACCTATAAAATGCAGCTCTTTATTATTGCCAGCAAATCCTTAGAATACAAAGAAAAAGGAATTGGGATAAACTACATAAGATATAAAGAAGAGATGACTCTACTTAAATACTATTTAAACGGTTGGAATAAATCTTTGGAAGATTTTTATAAAGGTAATATAAGCAGTGAAGAAGACGATAGTACAACCTATAGAATTTTACCGATAATAATAGCCAATAAAGACATAAAAATAATCGAAGAAGAAATATTAAAAAACATAATACTAATAACAACTAGTCCAAAATCAATTTTGAATGGATTAATGTCGTCTTATGTATTTTTTGAATATTTAAAAGAAGGTAGTATCGATAGAGAGATGGTTAAGGATTATATAATTAAATTCTCCATAAAAGATTACTCAGAAAAATTAGACTTTTTAGATAAGAAGTTTATTGTTAATTTTGAGCGGGAAAGAATTAATTTGTTAGAAAAAATAGATAATAACTTGATGAAACTTAATGGTGGTATTTATAAAATAAATGAAAATATAGTAGACATCATTAGTAAAGACAATTATTATAAACTAATAGAAAGTTTTTCGAATTTCCTTTTGAATTTAAAAAGAGGCAGCATAGATATTGAAAGCTTGGAAAGATCAAATTCAGAAAGAAAGTTTAAAATACGAGAAGGTAATGTTTTTGAACACTATTTATTGGGAAAAAGTAAAATTGTAAAAAACAATGAGTCGGAATTTTATGTAAAGACAAAATACGGACTTTTTAAATTTAGGAAAATATAAGGTGAAGATATGAAAATATTATTAGTAGGTATAAACAGTAGATTTACTCATACTAATTTGGCATTAAGATATATGAGAGAATCTCTTTTGAAGAAAAATTATAGTGTAGATTTAAAAGAATACACCATAAACAATGAGTTGGATTATATCTTAGGAGATTTGATATATAGAGATTATGATTATATATGCTTTTCTACATATATATGGAACATAAAAGAAATTGAAAAAATATGTGAAGTGATTAAAAAATCTAAAAAAGAAATCAAAACTATATTTGGAGGTCCGGAGGTTACATATAATAGCAAAGAATATTTATTGGAATTTCCCTTTGTCGACTTTGTGATTAAGGGAGAAGGAGAAGAAGTACTTCCTCGATTAATTAATTCTTTAGAAAATAAATTGAATTTAGAGAAAATAAATGGAATAATATATAGAGATAATGGAAAAATATTAGAAAACCCTGGAATAAATAAAATCATAGATATAGAAAATCTGCCTTTTCCATATGAAACAGAGTATTCAAGTAAAAATAAAAAAGAAGCTTTTAAAAATAAATATATATACTACGAAACTACAAGAGGTTGTCCTTATAGATGTGGATTTTGTTTATCTTCAAGAGATAATGGTATAAGAGCAATGTCTATGGAAAGAATAAAAGATGACCTGGATAAGATATATCAGTTGGAACCTTTAATAATTAAATTTGTAGATAGAACCTTTAATTATGATTGGAAAAGATCCAGAGAAATAATTAGTTATATAGCATCAAAAGACAGCAGTATTAAAGTTCATTATGAAATTACAGCTGATATAATCAATTTAGACTTTCTTGAATTTTTAAAAAAACTGCCTGAAAATATTTTTCAATTTGAAATAGGACTCCAAACAACTAATGAATATACCTTAAATGAGATTCACAGAAAAATGGATTTTGAAAATATAAAACTTGTTGTAAAAGAATTAAGTAAAACTAAAAATATTCATCTTCACTTAGATTTAATAGCAGGACTACCTAAAGAAAATTACCAATCATTTATAAATTCTTTCAATGATGCCTATAAATTAGGAGCTGAAAAACTCCAACTGGGTTTTTTGAAAGTGTTAAAAGGGACTTCTGTTTACAACAGAAGAGAAGAAAATGGATTGGTTTACAGATCTTTTCCCCCTTATGAAATAATAAAAACTAATGATATTAAGGCTTTAGAAATTCAAAAATTAAAAAAAGTAGATATTATTTTGAATAAATACTACAGTGAAGGGTACTTTTCAAATACGGTAAACTATATATTAGAAAATTATTATGATAACCCTTACGAGTTTTATTTAGATATGTCTGATTTTTGGGAAAAAGAAGGATATTTTAGTAAGTATCATAAAAGAAAGAAATTATACGATATTTTATTTCATTTTTCTCAAGAAAAAGGATATGGGGACCATATATTAAATGAAAAGTTGGCCTTGGATTATGTAAAAAACAATAGGAACCTTGAGTTGCCTACATATCTTAATAAAGATAGAGAAGATAAATTAAAGATATACAAAAGATTAATCAGCAGAGATGAGTTTTTTATAAACAAATACTTTCAAGATATTTATGAAAAATTAAAAGGAAAGATAATTAATGAATTCAGGATAGTAGAAATAAATGATACCCCAAATTTATTTGTTTACAAAGAAGATAACTGTTACATTTACGATATTAAAGAAGAATTAGATAATATGAGAAAGGATGATTAGTATGAATATAGAAGATAAGATAAATGGAATTATTGATAAAATGAAAGATGAAATTTCATTTATAGAAATAAAAGCCGACACAGTAATAAACATTAATAAAAAAGAAATGAAATTAGAAAAAGCAACATCATTTCCTATATTTATTGATGAAGTTATAGATAATTTAAAAAAAGAAGATGAATTTCAAGGATTTAAAAATAAAAACATAATAGAAGGAATGCTTTTTGTCTTAGGAGTAGATCCAAGTTTCAAGTATAAAAATACTTACCTGAGCATTCTCAAAGAATCAGGAATAAATGCTGAAGCTTATCTTATAAAGATTATAAATAGGGATAACATAGAATTAGATAAAAAATTAGTATATGCCAATGGGCTTATAAATATTGGTGAGTTAAATGAAAAAAAACTTTTCATATATGGAAATGTCCTTGAAATGAAAGGAACAGAACTATTTGAAAAAAAAGAAAATAAATCAGCTGAAGCATTTATGGAGAAAGCAGTATCCTACTATAACAAGGCTTTAGATAAAAACCCTGAGTTTTCTTTATCTTATTACAAGCTGGGTTACTACTACAGACAAAACAGTCATTACCTGAATGCAAAAGCTTACTGGGATAAATTTTTAGAATACGATGATAATGATATTAGAAAACAGGAAATAAGAGACCAATTAGAAGAATTAGATTACTACTTGCAGTTTGAGGAAGGTTATAAATTAGTTTTAAAGGGGTACGTTGAAAAAGGTTTAGATAAATTAATACCACTTTTAGACGTTTTTAAGAATTGGTGGAAATTATTTTTCGTAATTGGAGTAGCTTTCAGACAAAAACAGGAATTTGAAATAGCAAAAACCTACTTTAAGAATGTTATAGAACTAAATTCAAGACAGGTTGAAGCTATTAATGAACTTGCTGTTTGTGAAATAAGTACAGGAAACTATGAAGATGCAAAGAGTTATTTAGATGAAGGAATAAAAGCCAATCCAAATAGTCATGAGCTGTATACAAACAGAGCAGCGGCTAATATATATCTAGAGGATATAGAAAATGCAGAAAAAGATGTTGAAAAAGCTATTGAAATTTATCCGGATAATGAAGTAGCATTATTATTGAAAGATGAAATTAAAAAGATAAAATCAAAAAACTAATATAAAACAAAAGCAAAGGAATAACTTATGAAAATAAAAAAAGTAATTATTGCAGCAGTAGCTTTAATAGTCATCTTAGTAGGAATAATATTTTTCATAACTAATAGATCTTCGGAAATGGATGGAGGATTTTATTTAGATGGGGAAAAGATACTGGTAGATGATTATGTGCTTGTAGAAGAAGATAGTTACTTTATAAATTATGATCTTTTATCTGAGTTAAACCTTATAGATTCTTTTAATGATAAAGATAGCAAATATATTCAGATATTTCATGAAAACTCATTGTATGAAATTAACTACAATCTAGAATCGAATACATATATAGAAGAAAATGAGAAAATTTATATTAATTCTAATTATCTTAAATCAAAAACAATTTATGATATAGAAATATATGAAAATGGCGAGTATATATTTGCGGATTCAGCTCATAATTCAGGCAAGACGATAGATGCTTCAAAAATAAGAGAAGATAAGTACATAACTTCCGGAATTATAAAAAAAATAGAAAATAATCAAGAAGTTAAAATATATGAATTATACAGCCAGTGGGCATTAGTCAGATTTGGAAATAATGTAGGTTATGTTATGTTAGAGGATTTAGAATCTATATCTAATGAAATAGTGAAAACCGTAAATAGTATAAAAACTAATGAAAATAAAATAGTAGCATGGGATATGTTCAATAGAAAAGTAGAAACCATTGCTAATTATGTTTACTATAGCGGGTTGGATGTAATTGCACCAACATGGCACAGCCTGGATGAGGAAGAATTTTTTACGGATTGGTATTTAGAAGAATATTATAATTACTATAAAAATAGAAATGTAGATGTGTGGGGTGTATTCAACAATTCTTTTGATAGAGATTTGACCTCGTACTATTTAAGAGATAGAGTCCGAAGAAAACAAACGGTAGAAAAAATTATCGAAATATCGGAAAAATATAATTACGACGGTATAAATTTAGATTTTGAAAATCTTCACTATGAGGATCGAGACTATTTGACAGCCTTTATAAAGGAACTTTACATAGAAGCTCGTAAACACAACTTTGTTTTTTCAGTAGATATTACAGCAGTTTCTAAAAGCCAGAACTGGTCATTAATATATGATAGAGAAGAAATTGGAAAGTATTCAGACTATTTAGCTCTTATGGCATACGATGCAACTACAAGCCCTGAACAAGGTATAGGACCAATAGCATCACTACCTTGGGTAGAGAATGCCGTGATTGAACTAAAAGAGCTCACGCAATCAAACAATATTATATTGGGGGTACCTTTCTATACAAGATTGTGGGAAATAATAGAAGGTGAAGATGGAATTTACTATGATACAACTGCATTAAGGGTGAAATCGGCACAAAGTTTTATTGAAGAAAATGAAATTCCAGTAATCTTTGATATTGAAGCTAAACAAAATTATGGAGAAAAGAAAATTGAAGATACTACATATAAAATGTGGATAGAAGATGATTTGTCTTTAGGATACAGAATAGATTTAGTAAATAAGTATAACCTTAAAGGTATTGCCATATGGGCATTAGATTATAGTACAGATGAGCTTTGGGAAAAAATTCATGAAAAAAATTAAAATTAACCATTGACATTAAAGCCTATATTTGATATCTTATTTGAGGCGCAAAAATTACAGCAATCAATATCACAAAAAAGCATAAAAAAAGGGAAAAAAGTACTTGACACAAAGAGTGATAGATGATAACCTAATAGAGTCGCTAAAGATAGA
>JAWSUU010000078.1:0-11190 GCA_033549325.1 Bacillota bacterium
ATATTCATTGTGTGCAGACTGAGGAGAATAGAAAAGTTTAAGTAATGTACAGCTGCGTTTATCTATACAACCATTGCAAACCTTTCTAGACTTTGTAAGTTTCAAACATTTTTCTTCTAAAAAATCAGGACATACATCATTACATTCTCTGCATATACTGCATTTTTTCTTTTTACAAATATGGTAATGTTTAGAACATAGATAACTTTTATCGCAATTAAATCTATGTATACAGCTATTAGGAACACGGTGATAATGAACCTTAGTGGAAACCTTAGCATGTTTAGCAATCTCCCGAGAGATAGTAGAACAGGCTTTACCAATTTCCTGTGCGATTTTTGTAATTGAGTAATTAGAATCTAGCATAACTTTAATATTAATACGATCTTCAAGATTTAAATGTGCCATTTTATTTTCTCCTTTATATGGCACCAAGTATGGATTAAATTAAATATAACAGAAAAGTTTGCCAGAGTAAACGAAAAATCTTCCCCTGCAGGGGAAGAGAACAAATACCTTAAAAAATATTTCTCAAACTAAACGCAAATACTGGGAAAATATTATTTGCCATACTAAATGCAAAATATATTTGCGTTTACTATTTCAATTAAAGAATATTGGAACATTGTAAAATAAAATTTGACAAACTAATAATTCTATTTTATAATTGAAAAAAATTAATTAATTGTAACATAAACTATGATAGGAAGAGTAAATAAGTCGGATAATCAGAGCGAGTAGGTGGTAGTGAGAGTCCTATATTAAAAGATTTATTGAAGAACACCCTTGAGTTTCCAACCGAAATTTATTAAAGTAGGCTTGGACGTGGACTGCACGTTACAGCAGGTAGGTATCGATGATTAATCATCCGTACTGAAAGAGCGCCAATTTTGGTTAATTAAGGTGGCACCGCGAAATTCAACCTTTCGTCCTTAAGATTATATGAGAATGTAATTTTAAGGACGGAAGGTTTTTTTAATTTATGTTACAGAAAGAAAGGAAGGAAAAAATGAAAAGAGTAATGATATCAGATTTAAAAACAAAAAAAGAGATGGACAGAGTTTTACTAAACGGATGGATACATAGAATTAATAATTTCAAGAATTTTTCTTTCGTAACATTGAGAGATAGAAGTGGATTATTACAAATGATAGTCGAAGATGAAAAAATCCTTGAGAAGTTAAAACTTGAAATATCCGTAGAGGTAGTGGGAACTTTAATTTTTAATGATAAATCACCGAAAGGAAGAGAAGTCCATGTAGATGACTTAGAAATCTTAGGTGAGGGAGAATACAACCTTCTTCCTTTTTCTATAAACGGCAGAGAAATAGATGCATCTTTAGAAAAGCAGCTGGATTATAGAACTATAACTTTGAGAAGAAGAGATAAAAGAAGTGTATTCAAAATTCAGCAGGGAATTGTTGAAGGATTCAGAGAGTTTTTAACTAAAGAAGGATTTTATGAAATACATACCCCTAAGATTATCGGCAGTGAGACCGAAGGGGGTTCGGAAGTATTTACGGTGGATTACTTTGGACAGAGAGCTTTTTTAGCTCAGAGTCCTCAGTTTTACAAACAGATGATGGTCGGTTCAGGAATGGAAAGAGTTTTTGAAATAGGAGCAGCATATCGAGCAGAACTTCACAGCACATGGAGACACTTAAATGAATATATGAGTTTGGATTTAGAAATGGGTTTCATTTCCGATGAGCATGATATAATGGATTTAGAAGAAAAAATGATGAAGTATATAGTACATAAATTAGAGTCGGAATATAAGGAAGAACTTGATATACTAAAGGTAGAATTACCAAAGATAGATAAAATTCCAAGAATACCTTTGGAAGAAGCTCAAGATATACTTTTAGAAAAATACGGCAAAAAATCTACCGATGGAAACATTGACGGTGAAGGTGAAAAATTAATATATGAATATGTAAAAGAAAAATACGATAGTGAATTTGTGTTTTTAACGGATTATCCTAAATCAAAAAGACCCCTTTACACTATGCCGAAAAAAGAGAATCCAGAAAAAACCAACAGCTTTGACTTAATATTTAGAGGTTTGGAGATTACCACCGGTGGACAGAGAATCAACAGCTATTCTCAACTTAAAAGAAGAATAGTTCAGGAAGGGATAAAACCTGAAGTAATGGATTTTTATCTAGAGACTTTTAAATACGGAATGCCACCTCACGGAGGGCTTGCTATAGGATTGGAGAGATTGACCATGATGTTATTAAAACTGGAAAACATTAGAGAAGCAACTCTTTTCCCAAGAGATATAAATAGGATTAAACCATAGGAGGAAATTATGAAAGTAAGTAGAGAAGAAGTAAAATATATAGCCAAACTGGCAAATTTAGAATTCAGTCAAAAAGAAATGGATAAATTGTTAAATGAATTTGAAAGCATTCTCGAGCATTTTGAAAATTTAAAGGAAGAGAATCTTGAAGGATATGAAATGTACTCCTTTGATGAAAAATCCCTAAGAACAAGAAAAGATGAAGTAGTGGATTTTGATAATAGGGAAAAACTTTTTTCAAATGTAAAGAAAATGAGAGAAAACTGCATTGAAATTCCAAAAGTCGTAGATTGAGAGGTGGATTATGTACAGTGTTAAAGAAATAAAAAGAGGACTGGAAGAAAAGAAATTTTCTACAGTAGAGATAGTAAAAGAATATTTAGATAAGATAAAAAAAGAAGATGGAAATATTAAAGCCTTTCTTACGCTAAGGGAAGAAGAGGCGGTTAAAGAAGCTAAAGAAACTGATGGAAAAATAGCTTCTGGTGAAAAACTTAGATTGTTGGAAGGCATTCCTATAGGTCTTAAAGACAATATGGCTACAAAAGGTTTGAAAACCACCTGCTCTTCTAAAATACTCGAAGATTTTATACCTCCCTACGATGCCGGAGCAGTAGTGAAGATAAAGGAAAAAGGTGGAATTGTTCTTGGTAAATTAAATATGGATGAATTTGCAATGGGTTCATCAACAGAAAATTCAGCTTTTTTCGATACAAAAAACCCCTGGGATTTAGAAAGAGTTCCCGGTGGATCATCAGGTGGCTCGGCCGCAGCAGTTTCTGCAGGTTTTGCACCTATTTCCTACGGTTCGGACACAGGAGGTTCCGTACGTATTCCTGCATCATTTTGCGGTGTAGTTGGTCTTAAGCCTACCTACGGCCTGGTTTCAAGATATGGACTTATCGCCCTTGCATCATCCCTAGATCAGATAGGACCCTTTGGTAAATCCGTAGAAGATTGTATATACGGATTGGAAGGAGTACAGGGATTTGATGAAAAAGACAGTACTTCAAAAGATATGAAAATGCCGGATTATTTTCAAGAAATAAAAAAGGGTATTAAAGGCCTAAAAGTAGGAGTGCCGGAAGAATTTTTTGCCCAGGGTATAGATAAAGAAATAAAAGAAAAAGTAGAAAATAACATAAAAATACTGGAAAAACTAGGAGCTCATATAGAAAGATTCAGTCTTCCTATTACAGATACTGGGCTTTCAGCCTACTATATAATTTCATCAGCGGAAGCAAGTTCAAACCTAGGTAGATACGATGGGGTTAGATATGGAGTAAGAACCGATGAATACAAAAGTTTTGAAGAGCTCATAGTAAAATCTAGAACGGGAGGTTTTGGTGAAGAAGTAAAAAGAAGAATAATGCTTGGAACATATGCTTTATCTTCCGGATATTACGATGCATACTACAAAAGAGCTATGATATTTAGAAAAAAAGTAGAAAAGCTTTTCGATGATGCCTTTGAAAAATACGACGTTGTTGTATCTCCTACTTTACCGGTACTACCCTTTAAACTAGGAGAAAAAAGAAGCAATCCTATGGAAATGTATCTTTCGGATACTTTTACAGTGAATATAAACTTAGCAGGAATACCTGCTGTATCAGTACCTGCTGGATTTAGTAAAGAGGGACTTCCTATAGGAATGCAGTTTATAGGAGATAAATTTAGAGAAGATATACTTTTTAGATTTGCTTATGCACTGGAGCAGGAGCTTAAGCTGGATTTAAATCCTTGGAAGGAGGGAAGATAATGAGTGTTTATGAAACAGTAATCGGACTTGAAATACACGTTGAACTTGGTACAAAATCAAAGATATTCTGTGGATGCTCTACAGAATTTGGAAGAAAAGCCAACGAAAATACCTGCCCTGTTTGTATAGGTTTGCCGGGAGTAATGCCTGTTCTTAATGAAAGAGTAGTAGAACTAGCGGTAAAAGCTGGACAGGTTTTAAACTGTAAAATAAATAAGGTAAACAAAACTGACAGGAAAAACTATTTCTACCCAGATCTTCCAAAAGCATATCAGATATCCCAGTTTGATATGCCTGTATGTTCTGATGGATATTTAGAATTAGGAGATGAATTTCAAAATAAAAAAGTAGGTATTACTAGAATTCATATAGAAGAAGATGCCGGTAAACTTATTCATTTGGAAGATGAAGATGTAACTCTAATTGACTATAACAGAACAGGAGTACCTCTTGTAGAGATAGTTACAGAACCGGACATAAGAAGTGCAGAAGAAGCTCACGCTTTCCTTAAAAAGCTTAGGAATATGCTGGTGTATTCTGAAATTTCCGACTGCAAAATGGAAGAAGGCTCTTTAAGATGCGATGCCAATATTTCTATAAGAAATGTTGGTACCGATGTTTTGAATACTAAAGTAGAAATAAAAAATATGAACTCTTTTAAAGAAGTTCACAAGGCTCTTTTAAAAGAAGAAAAAAGACAGTTGGAGCTGTACAGATACGGTGAAGAACATAAAATAGTTCAGGAAACAAGAAGATGGGATGCAGGAAAAGGTAGGACTGTAACTATGAGAACAAAAGAAGATGCCCACGATTACAGATATTTTCCAGAGCCGGATCTTCCACCTATGATATTAGAAGAAAAATATATAGATGATATTAAAGAAACTATCCCCGAACTGCCTATGGAAAAAAAAGAAAGATTTGTAAAAGACTACGGCTTATCAGATAAAGATGCTGAAGTAATTATCGATGACAAATCAACAGCAGATTTTTTCGAAGAGTTAGTATTAAGAACAAAAGACCCTAAAGAATCCAGCAACTGGGTTATCACTGAGGTTTTGAGAAGTCTAAAAGAGTATGATGATATTCCAGTAACCTCTCAGCAGCTTTCTGAATTAATCAAGGAGATAAAATCCGGCAGTATAAGCAGAAATGCCGGTAAAAAGGTATTTGATAAAATGTGTACTACCGATAATATGCCGAAAAAAGTAATAGATGAGCTGGGTTTAAAGCAGATAAGTAGCGAAGATGAACTTGAAAAAATTGTTGGAGGTATATTAGATAAAAATATAGAAGCAGTAGAAGATTTAAAAAATGGAAAAGATAAAGCCTTTGGATTTCTAATGGGTCAGACCATGAAAGCAACTAAAGGAAAGGCAAATCCGGGAGTTGTAAAAAAACTTTTAGAAGAAAAAATAAAGAAGATGTAGATTTTATTCTACATCTTCTTCTATAAATTGATGGGTATTTACGTAGGTGTTTAGTACGCTGATAGACCAGTGCAGATGAGGTCCTGTGGAAAATCCTGTGGAACCAATCTCTCCTACAAAATCACCCTTATATACGAAATCACCATTTTCTACATCCATAGAACTGAGATGATAGTAGCTGGTGTAAAGACCTAAACCGTGATCTATGATTATGGTATTTCCTGTCAAAATCATATCTTTTGCTAAAACAACATTTCCGCTGTTGCAGGCATATATCGGAGTTCCTTCCGGAGCTGCTAAGTCCAGTCCCGAATGTCTTGATGAAGTAATCTCATCATTTACGTATCTGATTTCTCCGTAATCCGTAGTTAGAATGTAATCTTCTTTTACAGGAATTTCAAATTTTCCTTCCCAAAGTTTTTCCGAAGATATATTACTTCTGGCTTTCTGTACGTATTCCCCAAATTCTTCATAGGCTTCGTCATTTCTTGTACTGTCGGATATTTCCTGGGAAATATAGAGATACTGTGTAGGAAAATCCTTAGAAACTACATTGAATTCTTTTTCTATAGTTACATTGTTACCGGAATCATCATTTATTTCCAAACTTATTTTGTAGCTACCTTGTTGAGCCCAAATATCTATTGGCAAAATAAAGGTTTGTCGATTTCCCGAGATACCTTTAGATATACTTCCTACGGGGGCATTGGTTTCTATTTCTATATTTTCATCTTCATCTACATTATCTACATATATAAAAAGCACATTTCCTGGAGGGATATTATCAGTGTTGAAACTTACCAAGGGGTCCAATTCGAATTCTAAAATAGCAGTACTTGTAATACTTCCGTGATAATCTCTATCCTCCTTTTCCTCCCAAACAGCCTCAACTTCCACTTTATAATCTCCTTCTTCAGATATATTATCAATGGCTTCATCAAAGGTATCTCCAGAAGAAATAAGAGTATCCTCTTGATAAATACGGAAGTTTGTTTTATCAAAATCTAAGTCGCAATACAAAGATAGTTCATCATTTTTTGTTAAAATTGGGTCCTGAGAGTTTTGTGAAAAATCGGATTTATTTTCTATATATTTACCAAAATAATCTTTGTAGTTCCAATTAATGTTATAGTCCAAAGCTCTATACTCATTATTCAGATAAAAATTCACCTTTGGTTCTTGAATATTTGGATTGTCAAATATATATTGTGGATTAAAATCCAAATCACTTAGGGAAAAACCATCGAAATCGTTAGCTACTACTATATTTAACAGCAGTGCTCCTAATATTAATATTATAATTATTAAAGCTTTTTTCATTTAATCACCTAAATTTCTTTATGTTATTCTTAATTTATTATATTATATAACTATAATAAAAGAAATCAAAGAAAAATAATTGGAGGAGATTAGATGATAAAGGTTAATCAAGAAATATGTATAGGTTGCGAAAATTGTGTAAGTGACTGTCTAGTGGATAATATAATGATGGAAGACGGTAAAGCGCAAATGATAAAAGAAAAATGTATTTACTGTGGACACTGTATAGCGCTATGCCCGGTAGATGCTATTGAAATTGATCACTATAATATTGATGAGATTGAAAAATATGACCCTGAAAAATTTAATATAAAAGAAGAAAACTTCCTTAACTTTATGAAATTTAGAAGAAGTATAAGAATCTATAAGGATAAAAAAGTAGAAAAAGAAAAAATAGAAAAAATAATAGAAGCCGGAAGATATTCACCTACAGGGGGTAATAGACAGCATATTTCCTACACGGTAGTTAAAGACAAGCTTCCTAAATTAAGAGAAATGGCAATTAATAAATTATACGAAATAAGTAAGGAAATAAAAGGAGGAAATAACCAGGGATACGACTACAACAAATCCACTTTAGACAGATATTATAAAGCATGGGAAAAGATGTACGAAGAATTTCAAGAGGGAGAAGATAGACTTTTCTTTCACGGCGACACTCTTATAATAGCTAAAGGTGATACAAGATTAAAACCTAAGCCTCAAATGGAACTGGGCATAGCTTTATCTAGAATGGAACTGATGGCTTATACTATGGGTCTAGGAACCTGCTATATAGGATATTTTATGACAGCCTTTGCTAAAAGCAAGGAAATTAGAGATTTCTTAGAAATCAAAGATTACGAAGAAGTAGTAAGTCCATTGATAGTAGGATATCCAGATGTGAAGTATATAAAGACAGCTCCGAGAAATAAGATTAAAGTTGATTGGCTGTAACTATAAAAGAAGGCTTAATATATTTCAATAATGGAAAATATGATATAATCAATATATTAAATTGGTAGGTGATAGATAGTATGAAAAAAATTCTATTTTTAATTTTAATTACATCATTGGTATTTTCTCTAGTTGGATGTGGAGATAATAACGAAGATATTCCAGGAGAAGATAATCCTGAAGAAGTAGAAGAACCGGAAGAAAGTCCAAATGAAGAGCCTGAATTCGAAGCTCCTGAAGAAGTAGAAGAACCTGAAGAATCAGAAGAGCCGGAAGAAAACGGTGAGGTTGACTTGGATGAATATTATGATATGGGTAAAATCTTATATGACTTAGGACTTTTTAGTGGAGTAAGTTCAAGTGAATATTCCCCAAATTTAGAAGGAAGTATGAATCGTCAAGAAGCTATGAAAATGATAGTTTCAGCACTAGGCTGGGAACCTGCCGATGAAGAGGACAATCCTTTTGTAGATGTAGCCGATTGGGCTAAGCCCTATGTAGCAAGAGCATATATGGAAGGAATAGCATTAGGGACTGTGCCGGAGCAAAGTATCTTTGGAGCAGAAGATCCTGTAACTAAAATACAGTTATTGACCTTTTATCTTAGGGCACTTGGATACGAATCAACTTATGCTTACGATAATGCAGAAAGACTTGGTGAAATAACAGGGATATCAAATCATCTTTCGGGACAGAAAGAAAATTTAAAAAGATATGACCTTGTAGCAGTAACCTATGATACTTTGCTTGCAAGCAAGGAGGATAAAGCTCTTACTATAATCGAAGAACTTGCTATAGCAGGTGTAGTAGAAGAAAGCAAGGCTAAAGAATTTGGTTTGATTGAAGAATACAAATACGAAGAACAGAGAAAACAGGGACCTTTTGAAGGAACAGATGAAAATTTCCAGGATTATTTAGATGAAGAAGGAAAACTCTTAGTATTATTCTATATAGATAACGAAGAAAATCAGGAAATGAAGGATGCTTTTTACAATGCAGCGGTAATGCTGGCTGATTCCACAAAGGTTGTATGGGTTGATGGTGATGAAAATCAGAATTTGGTGGATGAGTTCAGTATAGGGACATATCCAACTATTAAGTTGTTTGATGAAGATAACAATACGAGCACCCTACCTCCAATACCAGATGCAGATACTATAGTAAATTGGGTTAACAACAATTAGATATGACTAAATAAAAAATAGGAGGCGATTATTCGTCTCCTATTCCTTTTATAAATTTATTTTCATTTTTGTTTTTATCAATATACATAGTCTCATAAGGCTTTACCATTTTATATTCTTCTCTTGCAATTTTTTCAATTACTTCAAGAAATTTGTCGGGATCTTCAAGCATTTCTAAATCTTGACTCAAAGTAGCTACCTCGGTTTCAAGTTCAACTTTTTCTTCTTGGATTTCATCTTTTTCATTTCTTAATTTAGTAAGCAAACCGTATTGATTTTTGACAGTTATAGCTACATAAATTAAAAACCCAACAAAAAGTATGGTGAATATACTGGGAAAGTTCCAGCTTTTCTTTTTTCTTTTTTTCTTTTTCGCCATATGAGAACACCTCTAATATCATTATAGTTGAAAACATAAGATAAATAAAGAGTTATTTAAAGGCTTCCTCTTTTAAAATTTCAGCTTTGTCGATTTTTTCCCAAGGTAAATCTAAATCAGTTCTACCAAAGTGACCGTAAGCTGCTATTTGTCTGTATATAGGACGTCTTAAGTCTAAGTCATCTATGATGGCTGCTGGACGTAAATCAAAATGTTTGCTGATTAGTTCTTCGATTTTTTCCGCGGGTATCTTACCGGTACCAAAAGTATCAACCATTATAGATACAGGGTGAGCAACTCCTATAGCATAGGCAAGTTGGACCTCACACTTGCTTGCAATTTCTGCCGCTACAATGTTTTTAGCTACGTAACGTGCAGCATAAGCAGCTGACCTATCTACCTTAGTTGGGTCTTTTCCTGAAAAAGCTCCTCCACCGTGTCTAGAGTATCCTCCATAAGTATCTACAATTATTTTTCTTCCAGTCAGTCCTGCATCTCCCTGAGGACCACCTATAACAAATCTTCCCGTAGGGTTAATGTGGTATTTAGTATTTTTATCAATAAGTTCTGATGGAATTATTTTCTCTATTACTTCTTTCTTTATGTCCTTTTCTATTATATCTAAAGTTATCTTGTCACTATGTTGAGTTGAAATTACTACTGTATCAACTCTAACTGGTTTATCATCGTGATATTCTACAGTTACCTGAGTTTTACCATCGGGACGAAGATATCCTAAGATTTTTTTCTTTCTAACTTCCGAAAGTCTTCTTGCCAATTTGTGAGCTAAGGATATAGGTAGAGGCATAAGTTCTTCTGTTTCATCACAGGCAAAGCCGAACATAATACCTTGGTCTCCGGCACCTATTTTATCGTAAGAGTCGCTGCCGTTTCCTTTATATTCTTTCGACTCATCAACTCCTTGAGCAATGTCTTTGGACTGCTCATCTATAGTAGTTAGTACTGCACAGGTTTCACTATCAAAACCGTATTTAGCTCTTGTGTATCCCGTATTTTTTATAGTTTCTCTTACTACCTTAGGGATATCAACGTAACATTCTGTTGAAATTTCTCCGGATACTAAAACCAACCCTGTTGTCACAGAAGTTTCACAGGCCACTCTGGCTGTAGGATCTTTATCAAGTACAGCATCTAAAATACCATCTGATATTTGATCACAAAGCTTATCAGGATGACCCTCAGTTACAGATTCAGATGTAAACATCCATTTTCTCATTTTATTCCTCCTCGTGCTATTAAAAATCTATACAAAAATTAAAAAAACTCTTCAAAAGAAGAGGTCAAATTCATACCGTCCTCATCTTTCGGATATACCGCGGGAATTAGCACCGTGTTTGTACCGGCTGCTGGGTTTCATAGGGCCCGTCCCTCAACCACTCTTGATAAGGTATTTATCGAATAAACTATAACATAATTAATAATCACTGTCAATTTCATTACTAAAATTTTACAATATCTTTAATTGCAATATAAAATGCACGCTTTATTTAAAAATATATTCCATAATATAATGTTTATTTTTTTTAGCTAGTTTTTAGTAGTAGTAGCTGTGTGAATTGTGGTAAACTCTTTGAGTTTTCCATCAAATCCACAGCTTTTATATTTTATAATATTATCAAGCTGCCATATATTCTGCATATATCTCATTTGAACTTTTAAACCCAAACATCTTTCTTGGATAGTTATTTATCCATCTCTCTATTCTTTCTACTTCTTCATTTGTTAGACCTTTAAAGCTTTTACCTTTTGGTAAAAATCTTCTTATCATCTTGTTTATGTTTTCATTTGTTCCTCTTTGCCAGGAACTATATGCATCAGCAAAATACTGCTTTACTCTTGGCTTTTTACTTTTGGCG
>JAWSUU010000079.1:0-11032 GCA_033549325.1 Bacillota bacterium
TAGTTTACGTAGTAACTCTAATTGACTTTTGGGTCTTATTATTCATTTATCTTTTTTTAGGTTATTTTGACTAAATTCTATTTTATAAAACCTATCATCTTTTTTGTATTCATATTGAATACTTCCAGATAATTTAGATTTAATAAGTTTTATTATTAACGGACTTATGTTTGCATTTTTAAATAAGTTGTACCCATTATAATCAATTAATCTAGAAATTTTGAAATTTTCTTGCAAAAATTTTCTTAGCTCTAAAGAATCCTGCCCTTCCATAAAATAACGTGATGTTATAAATATAAGATTCCCTTCTTCTTTTAACATATTCCAACCCTTTTCAAAAAAACAATAGGATACATCTGATTTATTTTTGTAGGTTTTAAATTTTTCATATAATTTATCCTTGTATTCTCTAGATATACTTTTATGACCAATATATGGCGGATTGCCTATTACTAAATCAAATTTTTCATCCTTTAGTTCATTTAATTCATCAAATAAAATATCTCCTTGAAATATATTTAAATCACCTTCTTTTAGTTCGGGATATTTTAACATTATTGACAGTTTCGTTAAAAATACAGAAAAATCATCTTTATCTACTCCATAAATACAATTTTTTACTGCATCTAGATGATTTATTCCAATATTTACTAGCTTATCTATAAGCGGTAATAAAAAATACCCTGAACCACAGGATATATCTATAATTTTTAATTGAAAGTTTTTGTTAATTATTTCAAAATCATACATATCTATCATTTCTTCTACTACCTCTGGTGGAGTGTATATCTGTCCTAAAGCTTTTTTAAATTTTTTTGTTGTTATCTTTTGGTAAATAGTTCCAGGATCTATTTCACATATGTATTCTTTATTATTTTTAATTAAATCATCTACTTTATTATTTATGTCTAGCTTTTCTTCATAATAAAATTTATTATTTTTCTTTAATAAAATTTCAATATTTTCATTTTGATTAATTATACTATAAAGATAATATATGACATGTTTAACTATTAATTCTTGATTATCTGCTTCCTTAATTAATTTTTTTAATTCTTTTAAAAATGCCATATACTATCCTATCCTTTATTTTTTCATAAGATCTTCTATATCTTTTATTTCTTTAACAATTTTTTTAGATAAATTTTTAGCTTTATCTTTTGTGATTAGAATATTATCCTCAATTCTAATACCTATACCTTCTTCTTCTATGTATAAACCTGGTTCTACTGTAATTAACATATCTTTTTCAAATTTTATTTTTTTGCCACCTACATCGTGGACATCTAAGCCTAGAAAGTGAGATACACTATGATAATAGTATTTGCTTAATTCTTCTTTTTTATCTATTAAACCGAGTTTTTTACATCCTTCATATAATACCTTTTTGGCGATTTCATTTAGATCGGTTAACGTCATACCTGGTTTTGTGCTTTTTATCACTTCTTTGTTTGCATCTAATACTACTTTATATACTTCTTTTTGTCTATCTGTAAATTTACCATTAACAGGGAAAGTTCTTGTTATATCAGAGTTGTATTCTTTATATCTAACGCCTAAATCGCATAAAATTAAATCATCTTTTTTTGTTTTGCAGCTATTATCGATGTAATGTAGAATTACAGCATTTTCCCCGGAGGCTGCTATAGTATCAAAAGAAGTAGTTACTCCATTAATTCCAAGGATATAGTTGTAATTTGCTTCTATTTCATACTCATACATACCTTCTTTAGACTTTATCATCATGTTTTTTATGGCTTCTTTTGTAATATCAATAGCTTTTTGAGTTGCTTTAATTTCATTTTCGTCTTTTATTAATCTTAGATTTTCTAATTTTTTGTTTAGATTTTTAATTTTAATATGTGGGTACTTTTCAGTTAAAACTTTTGATATTTTTTGCGATAGAGTTAAAGGTTCATCTATCTCCCAATTCTTAATATCCAAATAAACATTATCAATATCTTTATCTTTTAATATGCTTACCAAGTAATTGGTCAGTTCTTCATTGTATTTTATGTTTTCTATTTGTGATATCTCTTTTGCTTCTTCTTCCTTCAAATATCTACCGAACCATTTTTCCGTTTTTTCATTTGGTTTTTGTATAAATAATACTTCTTCACTTTGGTCTGTATTATTACATATATAAATAAAGTTTTCTCTATTGATACCTGTTAAATAAAAAAAGTTCCTATTTGAATGAAATTTATAAAAATTATCTTCGGATTTTCTCGGAGCTTTTCCAGAAAAAACAACAACCATCGAATTTTCTTCTAAATTTTTATTTAAATTTTTTCTTCTTTTTTTATACATTGTATCCCTCTCTTTATTATATTTATTTAATTGTATAAGATTAAACAATAAAAGTAAAGGAATAGAAAATATTCCTTTACTTTTATTGTTATTTTCTATTTAATGCTTCCACAGGTGGTAAGTTGGAAGCCATATATGCAGGATATACACCAAATAACAATCCTGATGTTAATGCTACAACCGTAGATATTTTAACAGCTTGTAAACTTACTACAGCATCTAATCCATTTCTATTAAATAAATTTATTACATATATACCTACAGCTATTCCTATTATACAACCAATAATACTAACGTATAGAGCTTCGAGGATAAATTGAATTAGCAAGTCGTATTTTTTTGCGCCTAATGCTCTTCTAACACCGATTTCTGATGTTCTTTCACTAACTGCTACAAGCATTATATTCATAATGCCTAGCCCACCAACTAGTAGTGATACTGCAGCTATTCCTCCTAACAAAAGAGTCATTACTCTATTTGCATTGTCTGCTTCTTTAACAAGTTGATTTAAACTTGTTACAGTGATAAGCTCCTCAGAGTTATCGAATATAGGATTATTTTGACTACGAGGTTGTGTAGTTCCTACTCCCTTAGTTGGTTCTTCAACGGGAATTCCAGGTTCTTCAACACCTCCACCATCACCGCCGTCATTTCCACCATCTGTATCTTTATCGTATATTCCTAACTGTCGCTTGTATATCCTTCCCAGTTGTACTATTGATAAAGCTGCATTTTCAGGACTATCTGATTTTCCCCAAATTTCTGATACCGTTCTATTCCCATCAATTTTCATAGCTGAAGTATAGGGAATTATTACTTTATTGTCTATTCCTTCACCTTTCCCTTCTCCTTTTTGGGATAAAACACCTATAATTCTATAAGAAATTCCATCAATAGTCATACTCTGTCCTACTGGACTTCTTCCATTTAAAAGGGAAACAGCTACATTGTATCCAAGAACTGCAACAGGTGATCTTTGCTTTACATGTAGAGATGAAAAGAAATTACCATCTATTAACTCATGATCCCTTATTATTGGATACTGTTCATTAACTCCAAGAATTTCAATTTCTCCTCTGGATCTTCTCCATCTGATATTTGTATCTGTATTTACAACGGATGTAGCATATTCTAAACCATCTACTCTATCTAGCAACTCTAAATATTCTTCAGGATCAAAATTTAAGGCAAGTTGATTAGATTTTACTATTACTACATTTTTACCTAAACTTTCAAATTGTTCAACTACAGTTCTTCTAGCACCTTCACCTATTCCCATTAAACTTACTACTGAAGCAACCCCTATAAGTATACCTAAAACTGTAAGAAAGGTTCTAAGTAAGTTTGAAGTAAGTCCATTTAAAGCCATTTTAGCTGTAAAATATAGTCTGACTAATGAGGATTTAGTTCCTTCATATTCCTTCATATTATCACTCCTGTTGTCCATCATCAGGAATTATCGTATCATTGGATTCTATTGATTGACTAGGCAATAAATCTGAACTACTTCCTGTTACTACTTCCTGACCTTCTTCTAATCCTTCTAAAATTTCCACATATCTATCGTTCATTAAGCCTGTTTCTATTTTTACAACTTCTACTTTATCATTTTCTTTTAGAATTTCTACTTTTGATTGGCCATCTTCTTCAAAAACTGCTTCTATTGGTACCAGTAGTGTATTATCTGAGCTTCCAGCATCTATGAAGCATTTAGCCATCATTCCTGGTCTTAAATCACCTCTGCCTGATACTTCTATATTTACTGAATATTGAATTAAGCCACTAGAATCTTGGCCGGATTGTGAAACTCTGGCAACTTTACCTTCGAATACTTCTCCCGGCAGAGCATCAACAGTTACTTCAACTGGTGCATCTTGTTTTACATAAACTACATCTAAATCGTCAACCTGTGTGTAAACACTCATATTACTTGTATTGAAAATATCTCCTACCCATTCACCGGCTCTTATGGTCTCGCCTTTTTGTCTCCAAAATCCTGCAACTACTCCATCCATAGGTGCTGTGATTACAAGATTATTTTTCAATTCATATGCTTTATATATAGTTCTCTGGGCTTCTCTTAATTGATCTAGATTTTCCTGAATCATTATTCTTACATCTGCACCAGCTAATTTAACTATAGATTGACCTTCTTCTACGTAGTCATTTTCGTTTACCAATACATCAGTAACCACAAGTTCATCAGAAGAAATAGAATTTTTATATATTTTTTGTTCTTTTTTATAGCTTTCAACTTCTGCCATGTTTTGAAGTGTAGATGCTGGTTCAAATGATTCTTCGGATTTTGCTAAATTAACACTTGCAATCATTCCCGTTTGAACTAGTCCAGGATTTACAGCTTCTATTTCTCCCCAGTGAACATAGGTTAAGCCGTATTTATTATCATCCGGATTGTCTGGAACAGCATTACTATTTAATTTAGTAATCTTAGCTTCGTAATAGCCATCAAAATAAGGATATTTTAATAAGACTCTTTGACCAACATACAGCTTGGAATATTCTGATTTGATTGCCTTAAAAGATAGCTTAATTTCTGAATCATCTACTATACTAGCAATCAAACTTTGTAATTCTTCTCCTTCGCTGGCATTTAGGTCAGTTACTCTACCTTTAATAGGTGCATTTATCACTATGCCATCATAAGGATTTATGCCATTAACCTCAGCTACATTTATTCCTAATAATTGAGCTAAATATTCTTTTTTACTTTCAAGTTGAGCTTCAAGGTCGTCAATTAAACTATCTAGATCTGCAGATGCAAGTTTTAAAACCGGATCTCCCTGTAGTAAATTATCTCCTTCTTCTGCTAAAAATTCATCTATTACATATGAAATATTATATAATTGCGGATCTGAAGGTTCTGGTATTCTAATACCTCCACCATATGCAGCATTTAATTGTCCTGATGTTTCAACTCCAACGCTAATATCCCCTTTTGTAACGGGACTAGTTGAATATATTACTTCATTTCTTCCTTGTGTGTCCTCATCTGGTATCAGCTGTGATATGGCATAGTATCCTCCCGCAACTACAAGAGTTATAATTATTATAATTGGTAAAATTCTTTTTATCATCTCATCCTCCTGGTATGTTATTGTATGTATCCATCTATTAGTCTTATTATTCTATTACCTATCTTTGCTATATTTTCTTCATGGGTAACTTGTACTATTGTCATGTTGTTTTCTTTGTTAAGTTTCTGGAATATTTCCATTATGTCATTTCCAGTTTTTGAATCCAGGGCTCCTGTAGGTTCATCTGCTAGTATTACAGCAGGCTTTCCTACTATAGCACGAGCTATTGCAACTCTTTGTTGTTGTCCTCCGGATAATTGATTTGGTAAATGATGCATTCTATCTTTTAGTCCTACAACCATTAATGCTTCTTCACAAAGCTCTTTTCTTATCTTTTTTCTTATGCCTCTATAAATAAGCGGTATTTCAACATTTTTTATAGCATTTAACGAACTTAATAAGTTAAAGCTTTGAAAAACAAAACCTAAAAAGTTGTTTCTAATTTCTGAAAGTTGATAATCATTTAACTTTTCAACTCTGTTTCCATCAAGCTCATAAAATCCTTTTGTAGGTTTATCTAAACATCCAATTAAATTTAAAAGTGTTGATTTTCCTGATCCAGAAGGACCCATTATCGATATGAACTCTCCTTTATCAACTTCTAAATTTATACCTTTTAAAGCTTCAACATTTACCTGACCTAGTTTATAATTTTTATAAATATCATCCATTTTTATTACTTTATCCATTCTACACCTCCGTCGACATTAATATAGACGTAAAAGTCTCTTTATTGTTCCGAAAATTAGTAAAAAAATAGATGTTATTTTAAAACATCTATTTCTATTGAATCAATCCATACATTTGCCCTTACATCATACTGAAAAAACAATTTTATTTCGTCATTATCTCCCAATGTTAATGAACGTTGCTTTATTATCCAGGAATTATCATTTATAGAAGTTTTTTCATTTGTGATATTTGATATTTCTCCATTTTTTCTAACTTCAATTATCCAGTTCCCTTCAATAGCTTTATCGCTTGTGAATCTTGTTGATATTCCGACTTCTCTGTTTTTTAAATAACTATATTCTTCGTCATTCAAATCTATTATGGCAAACAAATATTTTTTATTTTCCTTTTCTTCATCTTCAATTTTCAAAGAATAATATCCATCGTAAAATTTAGAAAAATCTATCTTAGCATAATCTTCAGAATTATCTTTTATGGTTTCTTCGTTGTAAAAACTTAATATAGTTTCAGGCATTGTGTCATTATTTTCTGCTTGATTTTCTTCAGGTATTATTTGTTCATTTGGTGTTTGATTTTCAGGGTTTTCCTGCTCAGAATTAACTTCCTGCTGTTCATTGTTATTGTTAAAAAAAATCATTATTATTATAGGTATCAAAATAACTGCTATAATAATCGGAATGATAAATCTCTTCTTGTTCTCTTTGTTTTTAGTTTCTTCTAGTATTTCTTCCTCGTCTTCTCTTGTAGTCATAGTATTTTTAGATTCCATTAAAGGTAGAATCAAAGTGTAGGTAGGTGATTTTTTAAATGAATCTATTAATTCTCCTATACTACCGTATTCTTTGGAACTAGCTCTAATAATTATTTTTTTTATATCTGGAGGTACTTGTTCTGATATGTTAAATTCTTTTATAAATTCTCCAGCAAAAATATAGTGTATATAATTAGATGTAATCTTCATTAATATACTTTCTTCTATGTCGTAATCTTGATCAAAAATAAGTAAATTTTTGAAAATAATATTATTGTTATTATCTATAAGTAAGTTGTCTTCTATAATCATTGACTGCACTTGAATATCTGAATACTTTTCTAATTCTACAAATTTTTTAAGGAGATTTTCTGTAATTTCTACCCTTTCTCTGTATGTCAATTCGTTATTGTTAATGAATTCTGTTATTTTCTCTAATTCTGAATATTTTGAGTATATGTATAATCTATCTTCTGTTTCTTCTATTGCAATTAAATTGTCAGAATTATTTGGATAGAAATCTTTATCAATTAGTTCTATTAATCTCTCTCTTAAAATAATATTGTTATAGAAAAGTTCATCATCTTCATTTTTGCACAATAGAATTCTTTGAAAATTACTTTCATATATTATTTTTTCTACATCATAATTTTCATAATTAAACATAAGCTACCTCTCTATTTATTATTTATATTATTTTAACATATTAATATATTTTTTTAAATGAAAATAAGGAATGAGCGTTTACTCATCCCCTTTATCCTCTTCATCGATTTCGTATGTTACATTTTCTACTATATCTTCTTCATTTATATCTGATTTTGATTCTTTATAATTATATTTTATCAATAATTTATTAATAACGTTGAACAAGAAGAATAATATTATCAAGTCATCTATTATACTAAAACCAAAAACTGGTGCTGGTATTAAATCAATAGGACTAATTATATATATCAACATTAAAATAATTTTCATTTTATCCCATAATTTAACTTCGGGATTTTTTAGCATATTGATTAATTGCAATATTTGTCTTATCAAAAACATATCTAACACTTCTCATTCTACGACTATATTAATATCCTTTAATTTTCTAGATATCTTTTTATGAAAACTCTGATTATTTTCGTTATTTGATTTACCTAGTATTATATGAGTGGCTTCAATTTCTTTGGCTACTTTTATAATTGATTTTTCTGTATTACTTGATCTTTGAACAATTAGTTCCGCATTTAGATTTTTAGCTAGGTCAAATAAATACTCTAAGGCATCTCCGTCATTATCTCCGTATAAAACTCTGTCTTTTTTGTTTATAATATGTACTATATATAATTTATCTGTATTCTTATTTCTAACTTCATCACCCTTGTAGATTAATCTACTGCAGGTTTTCTGATTTGTAACACATACCATTATATTTCTTTCTTTACTCACTTGTAAAACTCCTAACTTAATCATTTGAAAAAGTGGCGGGAATATGTGGGAATCGAACCCACCCGGGACGCTTCGAACGCCCCACACTGGTTTTGAAGTCCTGTGACTCCCTTTTTGTTTGCCGATTTATCATAACATAAATAGTCGTTTAATGCAAGCAGTTTCTAGGCTTAAAGAGATATTAGTGTTCATTTGACATTTTATTTTAACTTAACTTTACGTTCTTTAGGTTTGCAAATTTAACGTTTTGGTTTGCAGTTTAAATTGTATAATATATTTATAAGAGGCCCGATAAAGGCCTCTTTGGATTTATACTGCTTTAAATTTTTTTGGGAATAAAGACCTGAAAAATGTGCTAACTTTTTCTCTAAAAGTATACATAAACATTAAAACCATGGTTTGTTCAATACCTTGGGCATCTTCGTAAATAATTGAAAGGACCATTTCAGGCATTATTTGTTTTTTCTTTTTGTTTTTAACTCCTGTCATGCCTCCAACAATAGCTCCAGCTGGACCAAATAAGACACCCCCAAGTAACGCCCTTCCAGCTACAGATCTTTCCTTTTCCTTATATACTTGTTGCATATCTTCTAAAAAAATCTGTTTTATACTTTTTCTATCTATAGCTGCATAATATGTAAATTGTTTTCTCCCTTTAAAGACAACTTCAAAACAATTCTTGCGTTCTACTATATCTACAACAAAAACATAATCTAAGCCGTTATTTTTTATTACCTCATCTATTTCCGGAACTCCTGAAATATACTTAAGTATATGCTTTAGAGACGATGACATGAATCCTTTTTTTCCGCATTCTTTTTTTACTTCTCTCTCTTCAATAAATTTCATGAAAAACCTCCTATTAATTATAAATAGAATTTTTTATATATGTTAACAAATTCACCTTTTTCATAAAACGCTTTGCATAATTTTTCCAAGTCATTTCCTGGAAATTTATACCTACTAAATGAAGAAATTCCTTCGTATAGATAATCTATGCTTTTAATTTCATTAATATTATTAGATGCATAAATCATATAGTCGTAAATTTTAACAATTTGTTCTTTTTCTAAGTTAATGTTATTTAGGTACCTCAACACAGGATCAATTGCTTCTAAATTTTCTTTAAAATCTTCAAGATCTTTAATTCTTTCTTCCAATTCTTTAATTTTCTTTTCCATTGCTATACCTCCTATTAGATATGTAATTAATGATATTACAATTATATACCTTTGAATAATTTAATTCAAATAATTAATCGAAGTTTTCTTATTGAAAGAATTATTAACAAGAACTATTAGTTTTCACTGATTTTTTCTCCACAGTTAGGACAAATTGTTTCTTTTTTAGTCTGAACTTCAGCAATAAATCCAGAACTTATTATCCCTGTTGG
The DNA here is from genome assembly GCA_033549325.1 of Bacillota bacterium. GTDB lineage: Bacteria > Bacillota > Clostridia > Tissierellales > Dethiosulfatibacteraceae > UBA8670. The sequence continues at coordinate 9,680 of JAWSUU010000079.1, forward strand.
TAGTGCTACTAAACCTATTCCAAGTATAGATATTATTGATGTTAAAATTTTTCCAAGAGATGTTATTGGATAAACATCTCCGTATCCAACAGTTGTTAGTGTACAAACCGCCCACCATAAAGTGTTTATAATATTAGGAAATTCTTCAGGTTGAGCTCCTGTCTCTGCATAATAGATCATTGTGGCGGAAAGTAAAATCAACATTATTAAAATAAATACAGTTGCCATAAGTTCGTCTAAACTTTTTTTAATAACTTTCATTATTAAATTCATAGACTTAGAATATCTATTCAATTTAAATATTCTAAATACTCTAAATATTCTGAACATTCTTAAAAATCGTAAATCTACAGGAATTAAGAAAGGTATGTAAAAAGGTAAGATTGCCATAAGATCTATTATTGCCATCGGTGTTATCATAAAAAACAGCCTTGATTTTAATTTGTTTTTCTCTTTATATTTTAAATCAGATATGTATACTCTGGCTAAATATTCAATGGAAAAGATAATAACAGAAATAACTTCAAATGTTTTAAATATAGCATTGTAATGGATTTTCAGACTATTAAATGATTCAAGTATTATTGATAATATATTTAGTGTAATTAAGATTATAATAAATACATCAAAAAATTTACTTGTTTTATCATTGTTTTCTGGTGGTTCTAAAATTTTAAATAATCTTTCTTTCATATCATCACCTAAAAATCTATATCTTCTATCGCAATATTATTTATATTCTTCATGAGATTTGAATATTCATGTTTATTTTTTATAATTGTTCTTTTAACTTCTTCTTTCTCATTCTCTATTTCAATTATTTTTGTTTTTAAATAGTCAAGTTCTTTTCTAATAGAATTGATTAATTCTTCATCCAAAATATTCTCAGTTCTTAAATAGTTAAGCTTTTCACTTATTTTTTCATTTAATAATTTGTGTCTTTCATTTAATATTTCTAGTTTTCTTCTATAATGTTCTTCTTCTCTTTGCAAGTAGCTTCTTTTACGGTCTATGATATTTATTTTTTCTTCTTCTTTCTTAGTTAATTTTCTTAACTTAATTATTTCTTTTAGTGCTCTTTTGTTCTCATCAATTTTTAAAGTTTTACTTGCAAATTCTATAAATCTATTTAGCTTATAAATGTATATTTTTTCGCCTGTTTCATCATTAAATTCTTTTATTAATTCATTTCTTGGACCTATAGTTTCACCATGTACTTTACACCACCAGTCTTCTTTATTGTCTTCTGTAATGAAAATAATTGGCGTCTTAAATTTTTTAGAATAGTTTATTATCTCTTTCCATATAATAAAGTCTCCAAATTTGTTATCTTCTTTATTACTATCTTTATAT
>JAWSUU010000080.1:0-10992 GCA_033549325.1 Bacillota bacterium
TCTACAAGATTAGAATATTTTTTTGCAAAATAAAGTAGAATTATATTTAAAAAAATCATAAATGCATTAATATATAAAAATATATAAATTTTATTTTTACCTGATTTAAACATTTCGTCACCACTTAACAATATTTATTTATATTTTATCATCTTAAGAAAAATTTCTCTATATAAATATTAAGTATATATATCCTATGGTATAATAAATTAAAAAAAGGAGGAAACAATGAATAGATGTGAATGGGCAGGAAAAGACCCTTTATATATTAAATACCACGATGAAGAGTGGGGTAAACCAAATCATGATGATATGAAACACTTTGAATTCTTAGTACTAGAATCAGCTCAGGCTGGTCTTAGCTGGATTACAGTATTAAGAAAAAGAGAAAATTATAGAAAGCACTATGAAAACTTTGACCCAGTGAAAGTATCTAAATTTGATGAAAAAAAGATAGAAGAAATGATGGAAGATCCAGGTATTATAAGAAATAAAAGAAAAATTGAAGCTTCAATAAATAATGCAAAAAGATTTTTAGAGATACAGAAAGAATTCGGATCCTTTGATAAATACATATGGTCTTTTGTTGATAATGAACCGATAATTAACAATTGGGAAAGTATTGAGGATGTTCCAGCAAAGACGGAACTTTCCGATAGAGTTAGCAAAGATTTAAAGAAGAGAGGTTTTAAATTTATAGGTTCAACTATAATATATTCTCACTTACAGGCTATGGGTATAGTAAATGACCATACAAAATACTGTGAATTTAAATAAAAAACATTTATTTCTTAAATTATAACAAAAAAATTAATAAAGTGTACATTTGTTAAAAGTGAAAATATTACTCATTTTTTAACTAAAAAAGTATAAAATAAAATAAATGTGGTAAATATATAATATAGAAATTAATTTTATAAATATTTTAAAGAGGTGGGAAAAATGAAAAAAATTCTTATACCTGTTGAAAATCAACAGAGAATATCTGAACCTATAAAGCTTGCTGTAGAAATAGCTAAGAAATTCAACAGTACAATTACTATTTTTCATGCTGTAGATTTTCATAAAATACCTAATGAAGTTAAATACGGAGCTTACATAGAAAAAATTTACGAGACTGCTAATAAAAACAATTTTATGGATAAGGTAGTTAAGCTTTATGAAAATGAAGGTATAGAGACTGAATCAAAAGTTATCGAAGGAGATCCAGCATCAGAAATAATTGATGAGGCAGAGAGAGGCAATTACGATTTAGTAATTATGGAAACTCATAGTATGAAAGAGCATAAAAGATTTATGCTTGGAAGTGTTACAAATAAAGTTGTTCACCACATTAATGTACCTGTATTAGTTGTTAGATAAATTTCTCCTATAAATATATTATATTAAATGAATTCCCGATTAATTCGGGGATTTATTTTGTTTATAGTATAATTTTTTTTGTGATATGTTATAATTAAATAAAAAATTAGGTGATTAAATTGGACAATAAAAAAGAATTTATTGAAAATTTTAAGCTTTTTATTAAATCGGCTTTTGATTTTAAAGAAAATTCCATGCACCATATAAAGAAAGAGGCTTACGATGAAATGGACAATTTTATGCTTCTTTGTTTTGGTGATTTATTAGGAATTCCAGTACCAACTTCCTACTACATGCTTGAATTACTACCCTATCTAGCGGAAGATTTAGAAGGTTGGGAAAGAAGAATTATGGCGAGAAAAAGTATTTATGGAGACAGATGGGGAGATTTTTGCTGTTAGGAGGACTATATGAATAAACTTGTATTTTTTGGTGGAAAAGGCGGAGTAGGTAAAACTACATCATCTTCAGCATATGCTTACTACTGTGCTGAAAAAGGTGAAAAAACACTTCTGGTATCAACTGATCCGGCACATTCCTTGTGTGATATATTTGAAAGGAAAATAGGTTCAAAAATTACACAGATAAAAGAAAATTTATTTTCTCTCGAAATAGATCCGGAGGAAGAAAGTCAGACTTATATCAATAATATTAAGAAAAACATGAAGGATATAGTTAGTCCGGTTATAGTAAAAGAAATAGAAAGACAGCTGGATGCTGCGGCGGTATCCCCTGGCTCTGATGAATCGGCGGTTTTCGATAAACTTATGGAAATAATTATAGACTATCAAAAAGATTACGACAGAATAGTAATTGATACTGCACCTACCGGTCATACTTTGAGGCTTTTATCATTACCGGAGCTTTTAGGTGGTTGGATGGATAGGCTTATTGAAAAAAGAATGAAAGCTATGGAACTTTATGAAATGGCTACAAGAGAAGATAAAAAAATGAAAAACGTAATAGAAAAAGACCCGGTACTTTCAAAGTTAAACGAAAGAAAAAGAAAAATGGAACAGGCCAGAGAAATTCTTACTGATGGAGATTTAGTATCCTTCGTATTTGTTTTAAATCCAGAAAAACTACCAATAGAGGAAACTAAAAAAGCAGTAGATACTTTGGAGAAATATAAAATCTATGTAAATACTTTAATAATAAATAGAATCCTTCCTGAAAATATTGAAGGTAAATTTTGGGAAAATAGAAAGAAACTGGAAGATAAATATTTAAAAGAAATAGAAGAATATTTTTCTAATAAAAATCTTATAAAGATACCTTTGATAGATGAAGATGTCAAGATTGATAACTTGAAGCATATAAGCAAGTATTTTGTTGAAATAAGTGATTGATAGTAGACTAATAAAGAATATAGGGGTTTAAGATGAAAAAACAACCGGCAAGTATATTTAATGATGTAATAGGTCCTGTAATGAGAGGACCATCCAGCTCTCATACTGCAGCTGCTTCAAGGATTGGATTATTAGCCAATCAAATGGTTGAAGGAAAGTTAAAAAAAGTATTAGTTGAATTTCATCCAAAAGGCTCACTAGCAACAACCTACCACGGTCAAGGATCGGATATTGGATTGGTTGGAGGTTTGCTTGGTTATAATACTGAAGATGAAAGGTTAGTTAATTCTATTTCTATAGCAAAAGAAGTAGGATTGGATGTAAGTTTTAACATTGTAGAATATGAAGCAACTCATCCAAATACCTATCGATTGAAGATATTTAGCGATAAGGAAGAAATATCAGCAACAGCAATATCTACCGGTGGAGGAATGATTAAGGTAGAAAATATTAATGGTTTTACTGTAGAAATTGCCGGAGATTTTTACGAGACTTTAATTTTCTGCAGTACAAATGAAGTAGCCAAAAAAGTAGAAAGAACATTAGAAAAAGAAGATTTTCAAGTGGAGTATATTCAAAAGTCTTCAAAAGAAATAGAAACTTTAATAAATTTAAAAACTTTGAAAGCTTTAGATGAATCACTGTCAAGTAAATTAAAAGAAATAGATGGAGTTTTTTTATTTATGAATTTGTCACCAGTCTTGCCGATTTTATCATCAAAAGATTGCGATGTACCCTTCCTGACAGCTAAGGAAATGCTTGAAAAATATGGAAATAATAGATCACTTTATGAACTAGCATTATTATATGAAAGTAAAAGAGGCAAAATTTCTGAAGATGAAGTTTATAGTAAAATGAAAAAAATTGTTGAGATAATGGATGATTCTGCTAGAAAAGGACTTTCCGGAACAGACTATGAAGATAGAATTCTGGGACCTCAATCCCATTTAATAAAAGAAGCTATGGATAATCAAAAATTACTACCTGGAGATTTAATGAATACGGTTATTGGTTATATAACATCAATGATGGAAGTTAAAAGTTCTATGGGAGTAATAGTAGCAGCTCCTACAGCTGGATCATGTGGAGGATTACCCGGTACTATTATAGGTGCCTGTGATGTCATGGGACTAAAAGTAGATGATATGGTTAAAGGAATGCTTGCAGCTGGTATGATTGGATTGTTCATTGCTCAAAGTGCTACCTTTGCTGCAGAAGTTGGAGGATGCCAGGTTGAATGCGGTGCCGGGTCTTCTATGGCGGCAGCCGGGCTTGTACAGTTAATGGGTGGAAGCAGTAAACAAGGAGTAGATGCAGCTTCTATGGCTCTTCAAAATGTAATGGGTATGATTTGCGATCCAGTAGGCGATAGAGTTGAAGTTCCATGTCTTGGAAAAAATGTAATGGCAGGAGCTAATGCAATTGCCTGTGCAAATATGGCTTTAGCAGGATTTGACAAGGTAATTCCTCTAGATGAAACAATAGATTCAATGTATAAAGTAGGTCAGATGCTGCCATCTGAACTAAGATGTACTGGAAAGGGCGGACTATCTGTTACACCAACGGGGATTAAGATTTTTGAAGAAATGAATTAATTAATAAAAAGAAGAGATTGAAATATTTAAAGAAAAAGGAATTATTTAGACAAAAAACAGCTTAAATCAAAATATTTAAGCTGTTTTTTACTTTAAAAATTATATATAGAATATGTCAACAACATGGTTCTTTCATATAGGGATTCTAATAGAGCATATTCATCTTGAGAGTGATTATTTTCACCTTTGACTCCTAAGGCACAAAGAGTTGGAACTCCTGCTCTAACTGAGTTGGATGAATCTGATGAACCTCCGGAATATTTTGGTTTTAAACTTCTAAAACCTAATTCTTTAGAAAAGGAATTTATTTTTTCTAAAAGTTCTAAATTTTCCTTGGTTTTCTCCATAGGATAAAAATTTAATCTATATGTCATTTTTGACTTAGAACCTTCAATATAACTATTTTTAACAATATTTTCAATTTTATTTATGATAATTTCTCTTTGATTAAGTTTTTCAAATCTACAATCTACTTCTATTGTAGCATAGTCAGGACGTACATTTGGTTTAGTACCACCTTGGATAATACCTACATTAAATGTTATTCCAGAGTTATAGTCGGTCAATTTCTCTATCTCTATTATTTTATGAGCAATTTCCAATATGGAACTTACACCCTTTTTATGATCGGCTCCAGCATGCGATGAAACACCGTGAGTTTCTATATTAAATAAAATGTTTCCTTTTCTACCTATAGTAATTTCATTCTTTATTGAACCAGTTTCCACATTAAAGCAAGCCTCACTTCCCTTTGAAAAATTCATTATATCATCATGACTATCAGAATATTTATGACCTACTTCTTCGTCGCCTGAAAACATAACTTTTATAGTTCTGTCATTATAACCAAATTTATTTAGAGCTTTAATTGCATAAATCGCAGTTACAAGACCACCTTTCATATCTAGGGCTCCTGGACCTTTGACAACATTATCTTCAACAGTAAAAGGTCTTTTTTCTAAAGTACCCTTACTAAAAACTGTATCCATATGACCCATTATAATAATTGGAAGCTTATTTGAATTTCCTTTTTTTTCAGCAAAGATAGTATTTCCACCACTACTTACTTCCATAATATTAACATCAAAACCTTCATCAATTAGAATATCTTTAATTATTGAAGCTAATTTATCTATTCCCTCTTTATTGTCAGAACCTGTTTCTATATTTACAAAACTTTCCCATAAAGAAAGCATTTCTTCTTTATTAGAATTTATATATTTATTTATTTCATTTTTAATTTTTTCCATATAATCACCTAAAATTGAACCGAGTTTAGCAAACCCGGTTCAAATAATTTTATATTGACAAAATTTCTTTAGCTTCTTCTACTGTAGCAATTTTTCTTCCTACAGCTTCTGCAATATTTACTACTCTCTTGACAAGCATTTCATTAGTTGCCAATACATCTTTTTCATAATAAATGACATCCTCTAAACCAGTCCTAACATTACCGCCTAAAGCTATAGCCATAGTTATCATTTGTATTTGTGAATTTCCAATACCACTTACCGTCCATGTTGATTTTTCAGGTAGTTGATCTACTAAAAACATTAAATTTTTCGGAGTTCCTTTAATTGAACCTGGGACATTCATAACTAAATTAAACTGAAGAGGTCCTTTTAAAACACCCTTTTTTTGTAGAAATACTGCATTACTTAACATTGCAAGATCAAATACTTCTATTTCAGGCTTGATATTATTTTCGTACATTTTTCCTGCTAAAGCTTCAATTAATTCAAAAGAATTTGCATTAATAGACTTTGCAAAATTTGATGAACCAGTTGAAAGACTTGCCATATGGGCATTAAGATCTAACATCTGACCACGCCATTCAAAAGAATTCTCACCACCTCTTGCACCGGTAGACAGCTGTTTTATAACATTGATTTTTCTTTTGTCTATTTCTTCAACTACCTTTTTGTATATATTTCTATCACTTGTTGGTTGAAGGTTTTCATCCCGTACATGTATATGAGCTACCGCAGCACCAGCATTAACACATTTTTCTATATCCTTAACTATTTCATCTGTTTTTAGTGGTGAGTTCGGGTTTAATTCTTTGGTAGGTACATTACCTGTAGGAGCTACAGTAATAATTAATTTATTCAAAATTACACCTCCTTTATTTTAATCCTAAAATTTCTCTTGCTTCATCAGGAGTAGCTATTTCTCTTCCAAATTCTTTTGCTAATCTAACTACTCTTTCTACTAATTCTACGTTCCTTGCTAGTTGTCCTTTTTTGTAATAAATATTATCTTCTAAGCCAACTCTTACATGACCACCTAAAGCTATCCCAAGATAAGTAGTTAGGAGTTGTGCCCTACCTACCCCTGAAATATTCCAAATAGCATCATCTGGTATCATACTTAATAGATGAGTTAATTGAGAAGCTGTAGCCGGTTGAGCTCCCTTTAGACCCATTACGAAGTTAAAATATAGGGGTTTTTTAATTAAATCATTTTTATAAAGCTCCAAAGCTGGAGGAATCATACTTGTATCAAATATTTCCAATTCTGGCTTTATATTTCTTTTTTTCATTTCTTCAGCCAACTTATTTACTAAGTCAGGAGGATTAGAATAAACCATTTTTGGAAAATTACATGAACCAGTTGATAAACTTGCCATCTCAGGATTTACGAATAAGCCCTTACCTCTACTTTCAAAATCAAGACCAGCTCTTCCACCAGTTGAAATTTGAACTATCATATCTGGAGCTTTTTCTTTTATACGGTCATGGATTTCTTGAAACAACTCAACATCGTGAGTTGATTTTTGATTTTCATCTCTTGCATGAACATGTGCAACTGCAGCACCGGCTTTGTAGCATTCATATGCATCCTGACTAATCTCCTCAGGAGTAACTGGAACATGAGGAGTTATTTCTTTGTTGGGCACGGAACCTACAGGAGCTACAGTTATTATTAGTTTATTCATCAAGTCATCTCCTTTATTTGATTATTAAGCTAACATTAAGAACAGTGGGATTACAATTCCCGCTAATATTGAAACCATTAAGCAGTAACCCATGATATCTTTAACATCTAATCCAGAAATAGCTAGTATTGGTAAAGCCCAGAAAGGTTGGATTTGGTTAGTCCAAGAATCTCCCCAAGCAAGAGCCATTATAACTTTAGAAGGATCTGCTCCTAATTCTGCAGCAGCAGGCATCATTATAGGTCCTTGTACAGCCCACTGACCTCCTCCTGAAGGAACAAATAGGTTAACTAAACCTGCACTCCAAAATGTAAATAATGGGAAAGTTTCGGCTGTAGAAAATGATACAAACCATTCAGACATTATAGCAGCTAATCCAGAAGTTCTCATCATACCCATTATGCCAGCATAGAATGGGAATAAAAGTGCAACTCCACCTGCTACCTTGATTGCTTCATTTATAGCTCTAACATAACCAATAGGTGATTTGTGACCAAGTATTCCAAATATCATGAATACAAAAATAATAATATTTAAGTTAAGATCTAATCCATTTGTAGCAAAGTGCTTAACTATATAGATTAAACCAGGAATTACTATTATAAGAGCAAGAATTCTACTATTATTCATTCTTTCATTTGGTGCTAAAGATGCTTTATTTTCGCTATCTCTCTTTTCAATAGAAGCTTTTAATTTCTCAACATCAGCTTCTATTATTGTTTCGCCTTCTCCTGGGTTCATTTTCATATATAGAAGTGGTATTAGTACAAATAATGCTACTGTCATCATTAAGTTCCATGGACTCATTAGTGTTTCAGAAACCGGTACTATACCTATTAAATCTTGAAGAAAATGTCCTTCAGTCGCAATAACAAGAGGAATCGAAGAAGAAGGACCTCTTACTAAGTTTCCGCTGTATGCAGCTGCTACTAATATAGGAAAGTGTATACCTTTACCTTCGTTTACTATAGCAACCTCTTTTGCTACTAATGCACCTGCTATTAATCCAAATCCCCAACTTAAATAACTGCATAAGTAAGCTATCATTGCTGTAAACATAACAGCTTGAACTGGTGATTTAGGAATTCTAGCAAGTTTTCTTAAAAAGTTTTCTACTACAGTGGTTCGTGCTAATGCATAACCTGTAATTAAAACTAGTACCATTTGCATTGTGAAACTTAATAAACTAAATACCCCATTGTACCAGAAATCTATCATTGCTACTGGTCCATTTCCTGTCAAGAGTATTGCTAGTACAAATACGATTGCGCTCAAAATAATTGAAAAAACATATGGATTAGGTAAAAACTTATTAACAAATTTTACTAAAGCTTTGGTTAAACCTTTAATCATAAATATAACTCCCTTCAATTTTTATTTTTATAATAAGTTAAAGATGCTTTTTGAATAATTCACCTCCTTAAATTAAAAAACCCAGCACAAAAGACTTATAAGTCTTAAGTACTGGGTTTTATTCGTTTAGATATAATGGATCTCACTACATCCTCAAATAAAGCAGTTCTTTAACTTTATATATCATTAATACAATATATAAGATTTATTTTATTTGAAATTTTCTATATATTCTTTATTATCTTCTTTCCATTGATGATATTTATTGTAATTAGATTTCATTATTACAGTTAATGCTTTTTGAGAAGGCCCATTAAAAGCTAATTGAATTCTATCAACTATAATTTTTAATGAATCTTCCGTTGATAGTGAACAACCCATTAAAATAGACTTTACAAAATCTTTTGCTTCTTGAGTTATAAAAGTACAGCAACTATCAATTATATCATCTGTTAAAAAATCTACAACCAGTCCTACACCAGTATGTCCCTCGTAGAAAGCCATTGACATATTGTGAGGTATTTTTGCATAAGATATTAAATAGGTTGAATTATCTGGATATTTTCTAAAGTTCTCAATTGTAAACGATTCCATATTTGGATTATAGCAAATTTTAGTTTTTAATTCAAGTAAATTTTCTCTATTCTGTTCTTTCCATTCTGTATATTTATTATAGTTATCTTTTACAATAACTGCTACAGCTTTTTTAGAATGACCGTGAAACAGTAAGTTGATTTTACTTATCAATTCTTCTATATCATCTTTTTCTATATTGTGACCTACTATTAAACCTTTTAAAAAATTTCTACAAGTTTTTGTTAGAAGAGTGCAGCTTATATCTTCTATAACGCCTGTATTATGATTGATTATAAATCCTACACCGACATGACCTCTGTAAATAGCTGCAGAAATATTTGATGGTATTTTCGCATAGGATATAAAATACACATATCTATTTGGATCGTAAAACATAAGAGTACCTTCTCTCTAAAGCATATATATGATAATATAATTATATATTACCAAATATATTACGTAATAGCAATAATTTGCAAAAATTGTTAAAGTATAAACAATCAGGAGGCTAAATGAAAAAATATAACCTGTACTGCACAGGGTGCAATCACAAAGAAAGTATAAATAAAAATATAAGTAGGTGTCCTAAATGCCAGGAGCCTATGGAAGTAGAACTGATAACAGAAGGAAAAATCAACTATTCTAAGGATAAAGGACAAAGTATATTAGAAAGATATTCAGATTTCTTTCCTTATCTAGACATAAGTAGAGAAGATTCATTAGGAGAAGGATTTACTCCTTTAGTAAAATTAGATAATATTGAAAAAGAATTAGATTTGAAAAGTATATATTTAAAAAATGAAAGTCAAAATCCTACCTGGTCTTTCAAAGACAGAGGCACTCTACTAGGGATACTTCATGCTAAAAGCTTAAGCTACAAGAAGGTTGGAACTGTTTCTACAGGAAATATGGCTCCTTCAGTTGCTGCCTATGCAGCAAAGTTTAAATTTGAAAGCTATATATTTGTAAAAGATGCTATAGCTGAAGAAAAACTAAACCCTATACTGATATATAATCCTAAACTATTTAAAGTGAAGGGAGATTACGGGAGTCTTTACTATAATACTTTAGAACTGGGAGAAAAAAAAGATATATACTTTATTAACTCAGACGTACCTCTAAGAGTGGAAGGTTCTAAAACTATAGCCTTTGAAATATGTGAGCAGCTGAATTTTGAAATGCCTGATTATGTAATTGTACCTACCAGCGCTGGAGGGAATATAAGAGGTATAGAAAAAGGATTTAGAGAATTTAAAGAAGCTGGAATAATTGATAAAATTCCTAAAATAATCTGTGCACAAAGTGCTGGATGTTCACCAATAGATAAAGTCTTTAGTGAGAATAAGGAAAAAATCGAAAGATTTGAAAATCCTTCCACAATTGCCCATGCTATAGAAAATCCTCTACCACCAAGTGGAAATCAAGTACTGAGAATGCTTAAGAGAAACGGTGGTTTTACAGTATCTGTAGAGGATGATGAAATTATAGATGCTCAAAAAGATTTAGCCCAAAATGGATTATTTTTACAACCGGCATCTTGCGTTCCACTGGCTGCCCTTAAGAAATTAAGACAAGAAAAAAAGATACAAAAAGACTCTAAAGTTGTGTTAATAGGTACAGGAGGAGGATTAAAGTACACATCAGTTTTTGAAAAATATAAATTTAACTACACTACACTAGAATTAGAGGATATTGAAAATATAGATTAAATAATATGCCGTCCTGCAGAAAACATTTCTGCAGGTTTTTTATGTCTTAAATTACAATAAAATTATATATTGAATAGTTTAAAATATATAAAACAAAATGTAATATATAC
>JAWSUU010000081.1:0-10967 GCA_033549325.1 Bacillota bacterium
ATAATTCTAGCTAATATTAAAATCTCAATTAGATTAAATAATGTGTTTACTGCTCTTATAAATATACTCATATATTACTCCCATCTAAAAACATTTTTTTCTGTGTTTATTTTAATTTTACCTTCTATTTCTGTTCCTTTAGGTGCTATTAAAAATATATCATTAGAAACTTTTTGAATATTTGCTTCTAAAGCATACACTCCACCTTTTGTAAATTCAAAAATTAATTTTTTTAGTTCTTTATCAACATTTTCTAAATTCAGTACTATTGTTTTTTTTCTTTTTAATTCATCTACAATTGATGCACATTCGTTGTAGTTTTCAGGCTTTAAAATATATAAATCTGCATCTATGTTTTTTATGCTGCCTTTATATCTATCTTTTATTTCTTCTTTTGGCATTTTTTCTCTATATCCTTTTCTATCTTTTCTTTCTTTTTTTTCTTTTAGATCTAGTTCATCCTTGTATACATCTTCCTGAATTTCATCTTCTAAATCAGTTACACCTATTAGATTTTTAAATTTATCAAACATATTATCCTCCTAATAATTTCTTTCTCCAAATATATCTGTACCTATTCTAACTACGTTAGCTCCTTCTTCGATAGCAATGTGATAATCATTGCTCATACCCATAGAGAGAAACTCCATGGATACATTATCATATTCTATGTTAGAATATTTATCAAAATTATTTTTTAATTCCTTGAATATAGGTCGAGCATCTTCCGGGTTATCAAAATATGGAGCGACAGTCATGAATCCTTTAATATTAAGGGTTTTAAACTGTGAAATTCTTTTTATAGATTCCTCTAATTCCTGAATTTTAAATCCAAATTTTGAATCATCTTCTGCCACATTTACCTCTAAAAGAATATTCATGCTCATATTGTTTTCTCTACAATATTTATCAATACGTTTTGCTAATCTTATACTGTCAACAGATTGTATTAGTTTTACTTTATCATAGATGTATTTTACTTTATTTCTCTGCAAATGACCAATCATATGCCAGTTAATTACTTTATCTATTTTTTCATATTTTTCTAAAAATTCTTGAACTCTATTTTCACCAAAATCTCTCAGTCCACAATTATAAGCTTCGATTATTTTTTCAACATCAAAATTTTTTGATACTGCTATTATTGTTATGTCACTTAAACTTCTTCCTGTATTTTCAAGAGATTTTCTGATTTTACTTTTAATGTCTTTAATATTTTTTTCTATTGTCATAAGTACCACCTTACTTAAGAATTTGTCCCTCTTTTACTTCTTCCGGGACGGATATTATCTTATCATATAATTTTACAGTATAAAAGCTTTGACCATTTAATTCTATCTGACCACGACTATTAATAGTATAACTAGATCCTTCATCAATAATTGAGAAGATATCGTTTTTACCTATAACTTTTATAGGATAAAACTTAACAATTTTGCTTGCACCTATTACATATACTCCCATTTTTCCTTCTTTTTCTATAATTGAACTATTTTCAATTTTAATTCCTTCATACCTCTCTATTATTAATTCTATGTCTATATACCTTTCATTAAAAAACTCATGAAAAAATTTATTAATTTCAACTATTAAAAAAGTATCTTTGTTATTAATTTGTTTTTTTATAATACTGCCTTCTACAATTTCATTATTTTTCTTAAATCTTATTTTTACATAATTGTTATTTTCAAGAACAACATCTTTTAAATTTATCATGATATACCAACTAAAATTATTTATTACCTTTATGAAGGGTTCGGAAATATTAATTTTTCCCTTTGAAATTATGTTTTCTTCTAAATTGACTATGTTATAATTCCCTGCTCTAAAAGTTTCTATTTTATCAACATCAAATATTTCTTCTGTATTATCAATTTTATAGCTTACTATGCCGCTAGTTTTTGAATATATATTGATATTATTATTAGATATACTTGCTGATAATTCATTTTTTTTATCATATAGTTCATTTAATGTCATATCTGTATATTCATTAGTAAAACCTTCATTAGCCTGGTACTTTTCAATAATTTTAAAGGCTTCATTATAATTCTTTTCAATAATATATCTTTGAATTTGACTTTCTAATTCATCTATTATCTGTTGATTTTCATCAGAATCCTGAGAATTTTCTTTAGTTTCAATAGCTCTATTTATTTTGTCGATTTCACCACTAATACCTGCTCCTTGAAAATCTGGGAAAATTGAAGAAATTAAGGCACCTTTTTTTATTCTCTCACCTTCTTTATAGTAATTCTTAATACTACCTGTGTATTCAGAATAATATACTTCTTCATCTTTTATTATTATTCCCTTACCTTCGTATCTGTTTTCTAGGCTTCCCTTTTCAGCTGTATAGCTTTTAATGTCTAGTCTTATATTATCAACATAATAAAGAATGAAAGAAATTAACAAAAGAACAATTAATACTTTCACTATATTACTGTTGTTTTTTTTATTTTGATTCATATATCTCACCGCTGTCTAATAATAATTAAGTTCATCCTTTTTATCTCTTGACATTAAACTATCAACAGATTCCTTAGCTTTTTTACCTTCATAAACTATTTTATATAATTCTTTAACTATTGGCATTTCTACTTTGTGTTTTTTAGAAAGTTTATATGCAGCATCAGTAGTATAGATGCCTTCTACAACCATACCAACTTCTTTTACAGCTTCTTCTACAGTTTTACCTTTGCCTATTAGTATTCCAGCTCTCCTGTTTCTACTATGCATACTCGTACAGGTAACTATCAGATCCCCTATGCCGGAAAGTCCTAAAAAAGTCATTTTATCAGCTCCTAATTTATCAGCTAATCTAGATATTTCTATTATGCCCCTATTCATTAGAGCTGCTTTAGTGTTATCCCCGTATCCTAAGCCATCAGAAATACCTGAAGCTATGGCTATGACATTTTTTAGTGCTCCACCTATTTCAACTCCCTTTACATCTTCGTTTGTATAGACTCTGAAAGTATTTGACGTAAAAATTTCCTGTATCTGTTTTGCATATTTTTTATTATAAGATGCTGCTACAACAGTCGTAGGTAAATTTTTCCCTACTTCTTCTGCATGAGAAGGTCCAGAAAGTACTACAAAAGGATTATTTGGAATTATTTCCTTACAAACTTCTGATATCGTTTTTAATGATTTCATTTCAATTCCTTTTGACACATTTACTACTATGGTATTTGAATTCAGTACATCTTTTAATTCAGTCACTAATTCTCTGATATTTTGACTTGGAATTGCCAGTACAGCAATATCACAAGTCCCAATAACATCTTTATAAGAGTTAATTAAATTCACTTCACGAGGTATTTTGACATCAGGTAAATATTTTTTATTTTCTCTGGTTTCATTAATATTTATTAACTTTTCTTTATCTCTAATCCATAGAAATACTTCTTCTTTATTTTGTGCCAGTAAGCATGCCAATGCGGTTCCCCAGCTACCTCCACCTAAAATAATAATTCTATTTTTTTTCATGAAAATTGCCTCCTACTTTGTCTTAAGTTTTTTCTCTTCACCTTTGATTAATCTTACTATATTTTCTTTATGTCTAAAAATAGCCAGCAGTGAAAGAGTTATAGTGAAAATTAAAAAGGCATCTTCTAATGGCCTGAAAAAAATAATAGCAATAATTGGAGCTAAGGAAACTCCTATTAAAGATCCAATCGAGACTATTTTTGTTGAAATTGCTATTGTAAGCCCTACAAAAAAACATATTAATGCCAGATAAGGATTGATAAAGAGCATTACTCCTATAGATGAAGCTATACCTTTACCTCCTTTAAATTTCAGTACCGCCGGCCAATTATGACCCACTAATAATGCTATACCGCCAATATATTGTCCATATACAGGGTCTATTTTATGACTAATATAAGTTGCCAAAACACCTTTTAATAAATCTCCTAAAAAAACTAAAATCCCAACTTTATATCCAAAAGCTCTTATGGCATTTGTAGCTCCAGCATTTCCACTACCGTAGTTTCTTACATCTTTTTTAAGGAAAATTTTACCTATAAAATATGCATTTGAAATGTTACCAATGAAATATGATATTAATATTATAATAAGATATTTCACATTACTCACCTCTGTTCCTATAAGAAATTATAATAGGAGTTCCTTCGAATATAAAATTTTCTCTTAACTTATTTTCTATATATCTTGTATATGAAAAGTGCACTAATTTCTTGTTATTTACAAAAATTAAGAATCTTGGAGGATTTATGCTAACTTGGGATGCATAAAAAATCTTAAGTCTTTTACCTTTTACGGCTCTAGGTTGATTCATCAATACTGCATCATTTATTACATCATTTAAAACGCCAGTTTTAATTCTAAAACTTCTATATTCGTTTACTTCATTAATTTTATCGATTATTTTATTCATCCTCTGCCCCGTTAGCGCTGATACAGTAATTACAGGACAAAATGTCATGAAAGATAATTTGCTGTATAAATCTTCTACAAACTTATTATATGATCCCTTTTGCTTTTCTACTAAATCCCATTTATTAACTATAATGATAACACTTCTACCATTTTCAATTGCATAACCTGCAATTTTTGTGTCTTGTTCACTGACTCCCTTTTCACCATCTATTACTAGTAAACAAATATCTGATCTTTCTATTGCAGTAAAGGATCTGATTACACTGTACCTCTCTATATCTTGATATATTTTGTTTTTCTTTCTTATTCCTGCAGTATCTATAAAGGTATATCTGTTTTCATTTATTTCAATTTCTGTATCAATTGCATCTCGTGTAGTCCCTGGAATTTCACTTACTATTACTCTTTCTTCTCCAAAAATATTATTCACAATAGAAGATTTACCAACATTAGGTTTACCTATTACTGCTACTTTTACTCCTATAGCATTTTCTTCCAATTGGTCTAATTTATTAAATTTTTTCATTACTTCATCAAGTAAATCTCCAATGCCTAATCCTTCGGCTGCTGAAATAGATATCGGTTCTCCAAGGCCTAATTCGTAGAAGTCGTAAATGTTATCATCTAAAACGTGCTTATCTATTTTATTACATACAAGTAATGTATTAGTATTTTTCTTTCTGATTATATTTGCAATATCTCTATCTATAGCAGTAATACCTTCTTTACCATCAACTAAAAATATAATAACATCAGCAGTGTCAAGAGCAATTTCTGCCTGTCTGTACATTTGTTTTAAAATAATGTCATCATCATGGGGTTCAATACCACCGGTATCAATTAATGTAAAGTGCTTATTTAGCCATTCACAATCAGCATATATTCTATCTCTTGTAACTCCTGGAGTATCTTCTACAATTGAAATCCTTTTTTCAGCTAATCTATTAAAAAGAGTTGATTTACCAACATTTGGTCTACCTACTATCGCTACAATCGGTTTAGTCATAACTTCCTCCTAAAACTATTTCCATAAATTTTTCACCATCTACCTTTGAAACAATTACCTTTGATTTTAATTCCCTCTCAACATCTTTTATTCTTACATCATCCAAAAATACATCTTCGTTAAATTTTATCATATTATCAGGAATTATTAAATTCTTATTTTCTACTTTTCCTCTAAGTTGATTGATTATGTCAACACCAGTCAATAAGCCAGAGACAGTTATTGTATGACCAAAAAAGTCATTTACAACCTTATGAACAAAAATTTGTATTTTGGGATACTTATTATTAATTTTTTCAGCTATTTTTAATATATTATCATAGGCAATATAACCGGTAATTATATGGAATTCTTTTTTTATATTTATCTCTCTATTTTTCCTTAATTCTTTCTCAATTTCCCAGTTAAAAAGCCTTATCATACCCACGCCATTTTCTATTTGCTGATACTCTTCATAATATTCATGTTTCGGAATTTTTCTGTCTGCATCTATGTAAAATTCATCTGAAGGAAAAACAAAATTTGTTTTTATTTCTTTCTTATATTTTTTGTTATATCTTTCTATGATTTCTAAAACTTCAGAAGAAGATTTTTTATCAAAACCATGAATTTTAGGTAAACTATCTCTAAATTTTGTTAAACCTACTGGAACAACAGCTATACTTCTTACATTTGGATATAGATCTTTCAAATCTTCTATAGATTTTTTTAGCTCGTTTCCATCATTTAGATCTTTACATAATACTATTTGTGTATCTATTTCTATGTTTGTACCTTTAAACTTATTTAATATATTCATAATATTTTTTGCATTTTTATTTTTTAACATTTGAAACCGCAATTCGGGATTTGTAGTATGTACACTTACTTTTAGTGGTGATAAGCCGTACCTAATTATTTTATCTATATCTTTATCTTTTAAGTTAGTTAAGGTTAGATAGTTTCCGGACAAAAAAGATAACCTGGTGTCATCGTCTTTCACATATAAAGAACTTCTTAAGTTTTTTGGTAATTGGTCTATAAAGCAGAAAACACATTTGTTGGTACAAGTTTTTATTTTGTCCATTAGCGGATTCTCAAATTCAATGCCTATATCATCATCAATATTTTTCTCTATTTCATACTCATAAATATCGACATTGTTTTTTTGAATTTTCAAAAGCATATAATCATCTGATATCATATATTTATAATCTATAACATCTTCAATCTTTTCATCATTAATAGATAAAAGAATATCTCCTTCATTTATATCTAATTCTTCTGCTATACTATTTTTTTTGACTCTAACAATTTTATTTTTTATCATTTTTCACACTCCAATCATAACGTTTTAATTATACCATATATATTAATTAAGTAAACAAAAAAGGCATAGTTTCAACACTATACCTATTTTATAATGTTTTAGTTTACGGGGATTTTTATTGTAATCTCCGTTCCTTTATTTAATTCACTATTTATTACTACTTCTCCATAAAAACTTTTCACTATGTGTTTTACTATTGCTAAACCTAATCCCGTGCCACCTGTTCCTCTATGTCTTGACTTATCCGCTCTATAAAACCTTTCAAATATTCTGTCTATATCTTTTTCTTCTATTCCAATTCCATTATCTTTGACCTTTAAAATTAGTTTATCTTCTTGAATTTTATAAGATACCTGTACATAGCCACCTTGATTATTGTATTTAATACCATTATCTATTAAATTTATTAACATTTGTTTAAATCTATCTCGATCCCCTTTAATAATTACAGCATCTTTTGCATGATTAACTATTATATCAACTTTTTTTTCTTTTCTTAGATGACTCAATAAATCTAATACTTCTTCAACTGCTTTATTAACTTTGTATTCAATGTTTTTTCCTTTTGTTGTTTCAATCTCTGATAGAACTAACATATCATTTATAAGATTAGACAATCTTTCAGTTTCTAGATCAATTATGTCATAAAATCTCATTTCAGTTTTTCGATCAACAGCTTTTGAATTTTTAAGGGTTTCAATAAACCCTTTAATTGATGTTAATGGTGTCTTCAATTCATGTGTTACATTTCCAATAAAGTCACTTCTTATTCTTTCTAATTTTCTAATCTCTGTTATGTCTTGAATGATTAAAACCGCTCCGGTTCTGAATCTATTGCTATATCCCTTTAAAGAATTAATTGTAAATTGAAGTATTTTATCATTTATTTCTATCTCTGTTGTTGAAAGCTTTAGATTTTTATAAAATAAATCTATAAACTTATTTAGCTCATAATTTCTTACAATATCAGAAAGTTTTTTCTCCTTTAAAGAATTTTCTATGCTAAATAAATTTTTTACTATAGGATTATTGTAGAAAATTTTCTTATCATCATCAATTACAACAACTCCATCTTTCATACTTTTAAAAATAGAATTCAAACTGTTGTTTTCAAATTCTAGATTTTCAATTTTTTTACTGATTTTTAAACTCATACTATTGAAGTTATTAATCAGACTTTTAAATTCTTCATCTTGAATTACTAACTTTTCGCCATAATATCCGTTATTAATTCTTGATACTGCATCATCAATTTTTTTATAATTGTTTTCAAGTTTATTAATTATGCTGTAAGCAGTAAAAATTGTTAAGCCCAATCCTATTAAAAATATAAAGATATAGTTAGTCAATATATTTTTAGTAAAATAATAAATACTGCTAATAGGAATAGCAGTTCTCAAAATAAAAATCTCTTGGTTTTTTTCATAATATTTGCCGTAGTAAATCATTTCTTGCTTTAATGTACTGCTAAATCTTTTAGATATGCCTTCTCCTTCATTTAATGCTAAAATGACCTCTTCTCTGTTGCTGTGATTTGACATTGTTCTAAAATCTTCATCAGAATCAAAAATAACATCTCCTGATTCTCTAATTACAGTTATTCTGATTTCACTGTTGCTGTCAAAATCCTGCAAATATTTGTTAATATCTGTATTCTCGCTTTTATTTAATGCTGTTTCAAAAAAATCATTATAGTTTTTTAGTTCTTCTATTTTTTCTTCAGTATAGGAATTCCTTAAATTTATCACAAGATAAATAGAAGTAATAAGAGTAAATACAGTAATCAAAAGAATACTTTTAAACAAAATATTTTTTTTCATTTGATTTTATATCCTACCCCTCTTACAGTTTCAATATATTCCTTTTCATTATCAATTTCTTCGATTTTTTTTCTTAAATGTCTAATATGTACATCCACAGTTCTTGTTTCACCTATATAATCGTATCCCCAGACTTCATTTAACAAACTATCTCTTGAAAATACTTTGCCTTTGTTACTTGCTAAAAGGAGAAGCACCTCATATTCTTTCAATGTTAATTTTATTTCTTTTTCATTAATTTTCACTATATGTTCTGTTGTATTTATAGTCATGTTGTTAAATCGAATTACTTCTTTTGATAAATTTGTTTCCATAGCACTTCTTCTCAGCAATGCTTTTACTCTTGCTGTTAATTCTTTTACACTAAAGGGTTTAGTAATATAATCGTCGGCTCCGATTTCCAATCCAAATATTTTGTCTGTTTCTGTAGATTTTGCTGTAAGCATGATAATTGGTATTGTTTTTAGTTTTTCATTGCCTCTTATGTACTTACATACCTGTAGTCCGTCAACTTCAGGCATCATCAAATCTAAAATAACTAAATCAATATTAATTCTATTTATTTTTTCTATTCCTTCTCTGCCATTTTTAGCGGTAAAAACTTTATAGTTGTTTAATTCTAAATTAAATTTAACTAATTCTAAAATATTTATTTCATCATCTATAACTAAAATATTCGAAGTCATATTACCACCCTTTAAACCTAGTTTTTATTTAACATTTTCTTTAACTCATCCATAAATGTATTAATATCTTTAAATTCTCTATAAACAGAAGCAAATCTTACATAAGCAACATCATCAATATCTTTAAGTTCCTGCATTACCAGTTCTCCAATTTTATATGATGAAATTTCGTTTTCCATATCGTTAAGAATAGTTTTTTCTATTTTATCAGCTATCTCTTCTATTTTTTTTAATGGTATTGACCTTTTTTCACAAGCTTTAATAATACCATTTACTATTTTATTTCTATCAAAGGATTCCCTTGTTTTATCTTTTTTTATAACCATAAGCTGTATGTTTTCAACTCTCTCGTAGGTTGTAAATCTTTTTTTGCAGGAAAGACATTCTCTTCTTCTTCTTATTTTTTGACCTTCATCAGTTGGTCTCGTATCAATTACTTTTGTTTCGTGATATTCACAAAATGGACAGTTCATATTTCACCCCATATATAAATAGACTACTTAAGTAGTCTATTCGTTTTCTATTTTATAAAGATCATCTTTATTAATAAAATCAGGAATATTTAAGTCGTCATCATCCCAATTTACAAAAGTATCTTTATCTACCTTATCTTCTTTATCTTTTTTATCTACTACTTTTAATTTTCTTTGGACTCCCTCAGAAAAGCCAGTAGCAATAACTGTAACTTTTATCGAGTCTCCCAGTTCTTCATCTATATTGGCTCCGAATATTATATTAGCTTCCGGATCTGCAGATTCAGTAATAATTTCTGCTGCTTCATTCACCTCATGGATTCCTAAGTCAGCTCCACCGGTTATGTTGATTAAAACCCCTCTTGCTCCGTTTATAGAAGTTTCTAGCAAAGGGCTTTTAATAGCTTGTTTAGCAGCATCTACTGATCTATTTTCCCCATTAGCCAGACCAATACCCATATGCGCAAGACCCTGTCCATCCATTATTGTTTTTACATCAGCAAAGTCAAGGTTTATCACTGCCGGTATAGCTATAAGATCAGATATACCTTGAATACCCTGCTTTAAAACATCGTCAGCTATGGTAAAAGCTTCTAATAATGATGCTTTTTTATCAGTTATTTCTAAAAGTTTATCATTAGGAATAATTATCAGAGTATCTACAACATCTCTTAAATTTTCTATACCTAATTCAGCATTTTCTTTTCTTCTTTTGCCTTCAAAGGTAAAAGGTTTGGTAACTACAGCTACTGTCAAGATATCTCTTTCTTTTGATAGCTGCGCTATATACGGTGCAGCACCTGTCCCTGTGCCACCTCCCATACCTGCTGTTATAAATATCATATCGGAATTATCGAGAATATCTGATAGTTCTGATTTACTTTCTTCAGCAGCATTTTTTCCTATACCAGGATCTGAACCTGCTCCCAAACCATTGGTTAATTTTTCACCTATCTGTATTTTTTGCTCCGCTTTTGAATTTAAAAGTGCTTGTTTATCTGTATTAACTGCTGTAAAGGATACACCTTTAACTTCTGCATCTATCATTCTATTCACAGCGTTGTTTCCACCGCCTCCAACTCCAATTACTTTTATTTTAGCAAGATTTGCTGGATCTATATCAAACTCAAACATAATTACCTCCTTATTTCTTAATAATAATTTTAGTATAACATAATAATTTATTTTATCAATTTAATATTTAATAATTTTTTTAATGAATTCTCTAGAATTATCAAAAATTCTTATACCAAATGCCAACACTAC
>JAWSUU010000082.1:0-10502 GCA_033549325.1 Bacillota bacterium
TGTTATTCAATTTGATAAAAATAAATTCATGCTTAGAAGCATTAATAAAATTGCTTCTAAACATATTATACGAGGAGTGTTGAAAATGAAAAATATTTTAGTTCCAATTGAAAATTTTTCGGAAGACCAGGAAATTATAACAGAAGCAGTAGAACTTGCTAAAAAATTTGATAGTGAAATAACCTTATTCCATGTTGACAATGCACAAATGCTTGTGTCCAGACTTCAGTACGAAGCTTATATAGATAGAGAAATAATGACAGAAAAAATGGATACAAAAGAAAGTCAAGAAAAACTCATAAAGAAATATAATGACCAAGGAGTTGTAAATGTCAATGTTAAAGAACTTGTAGGAGATCCTGCCAGCGAGATACTTAATGAAGCTAACGAAGGTGACTATGACCTTGTAGTAATGAGAACTCATGGGATGACTGCTACTAAAAGGTTTATGTTAGGAAGTGTAACAAACAAAGTAGTACATCACATTAAAAAGCCTATACTAGTTGTAAGATAGAACAACATATTCAATGCATGATTTACTATATTTAAGTTTAAATCTAAAAAAATTTACATTGAATTATTGTATGTTGAGAAGAGGTGAGAGAAATGAAAAAAATTCTTATGCCTGTAGAAAGATATCAAGACAGTTACAAAATAATTGACATAGCAGTAGAGATTGCTAAAATGTTTGATAGCACAATCACTTTATTCTATGTTGATAATTCTAAAATGGTTTTCAGTCAAATGCAAAATGATACATATGTAGATATAGAAAAAATGATGTCTACTATGAACGATGATGACAATTCTTTGGAAGAAATTGCAAAAGAATATAATGAAAAGGGTGTAAAAACCGAAATCAAAGAAATTGTAGGAGATCCAGCTGTTGAGATTTTAAATGAGGCTAATGGTGGAGATTACGATTTAGTTATTATGCGTACTCACGGTATGGGTGCAACCAAAAGATTTTTAATGGGTAGTGTAACAAATAAAGTAGTGCATCATATTAAAAAACCTATTTTAGTAGCTAGATAAAGAAAATATTAGAAAGGTATCGAGATTTTTCTCGATACCTTTTTTTAAATTAATTAAATTTAAGATAAACGTGTTTATAAAAAACTCTACATTCACTATTATAATCAAGTATTTAATTGACAATGACCTAATTAAATAATAGAATTAAAGATATTGTTAATAAGGAAAGGAGTTACTAAAAAATGTGTGATAATTGTAGTGGGGTAGAGGTAAAAAAGAATTTTAGGGATGAAAACGTAAACTTAGAACTTATTGCACCTGTAATAGAGAAATACGGTAAATCAAAAGGAAATTTGATAAACGTACTTCAGGAGATGCAGGATATTTATGGATATTTACCTTTAAGTGGTATGGATTACTTGGCAGAAAAAACTGATAATAAAAAGGCGACTATATATGGAGTTGCAACTTTCTATACACAGTTTAGATTAAATCCTATAGGGAAATACCTGGTTTTGCAGTGTCAAGGTACTGCATGTCATGTAAATGGTTCAAAAGAAGTGTCAAAGGCAATTTGCAAAGAATTAGATATTGAACCGGGAGAAACTTCAAAAGATGGTTTATTTACAATTGAAGACGTTGCATGTCTTGGATGCTGTAGTTTGGCACCGGTTATGATGATAAATGGAGAAGCTTACGGAAATCTTACTCCAGGCAAGGCGGTTAAAGTCATAAAAGACTTAAGAAAAAAAGCGGTAGAGGAGGATAATGATGAAAATTAAAGTTGGATTAGGTAGTTGTGGAATTGCAGCTGGCGGTAGAAAAGTTTTAAAATCCCTCCAAGATCAAGCCGAAAAATACAACCTGGATGTAGAAATAGAAGAAACTGGATGTATAGGTATGTGCTTTTTCGAACCTATAGTAGATATAGTAACAGACGAGGGTACTTATTCTTATGGTTTTGTAGATGAAGATATAGCTAGAGAAATAATAGAAAAGCATATAAATAAAGACCAGGTTTTAGAAGACAATTTAATATATACAAGTGAAAAACCACCTAACTATACAAAAAAACAGCATAAAATAGCATTAGAAAACTGCGGCGTTATTAACCCTGAAAAAATTGAAGAATATATAGAAAAAGGCGGATATCAGGGAATAACAAAGGTATTAAAAGAAATGAGTCAGGAAGATGTTATACAGGAAATAAAGGACTCTGGACTTAGAGGTAGAGGTGGAGCAGGTTTTCCGACATGGTTTAAATGGAATGCAGCTTTACAGTCTAAGGGAAATCAAAAATATATGGTTTGTAATGCAGATGAAGGAGATCCGGGAGCTTTTATGGATAGAAGTGTATTGGAAGGAGATCCTCATAGAATAATAGAAGGAATGCTTATCGGTGGATACGCTATGGGAGCAAGTGAAGGTATAATATACTGTAGAGCTGAATATCCACTAGCAATAGAAAGACTTGAAAAAGCAATGGCTCAGGCCAAAGAAAATAGCTATTTAGGAAAAAATATTTTAGGTACTGATTTTACTTTCAACTTAAGAATCAAAAAAGGTGCAGGAGCCTTTGTATGTGGTGAAGAAACTGCATTGATTGAATCATTAGAAGGTAAAAGGGGAATGCCTAGATTAAAGCCTCCATTTCCTGCACAATCAGGATACTGGAGAGAACCTACAAATATAAACAACGTAGAAACACTGGCAAATGTGCCATGGATTATTTCCAAAGGAGCTGAAGCATTTGCATCTGTAGGTTCTGAAAAAAGTAAAGGGACTAAGGTTTTTGCTCTTTCTGGAAAAATTAAAAACGGTGGTCTTGTAGAAATACCTATGGGTATGACATTAAGGGAAGTTATATTCGATATAGGTGGAGGAATAAAAAAAGACAAGAAATTCAAAGCAGTTCAAATGGGTGGACCATCTGGTGGATGTATACCTGCAGAACTATTAGATACTCCGGTAACTTATGAAAACATAAACGCCACAGGAGCTATAATGGGTTCCGGGGGAATGGTAGTAATGGATGAGACTACCTGCATGGTTGATATTGCTAAATTTTTCTTAGACTTTACCTGTAAGGAATCCTGCGGTAAATGTACTTACTGTAGAATAGGAACAAAAAGAATGCTTGAAATACTTGAAAGAATTTCAAAAGGTGAAGGAAAGATTGAAGATTTAGATGAGCTGGAGCAATTAGGTAATAGTATAAAAGATGGTTCTTTATGCGGTCTTGGACAAACTGCTCCAAACCCTGTACTTACAGGACTTAGATATTTTAGAGATGAGTATGAAGCTCATATAGTTGATAAAAAATGTCCTGCTAAGAAGTGTGAAGCACTACTTACATATACTATAGACCCGGAAAAATGTACAGGTTGTACCTTGTGCGCAAGAAACTGCCCGACAGATGCAATATCAGGAAGATTAAAAGAAACTCATAAAATAGATCAGGATTTATGTATCAAGTGCGGTAACTGTTACGATGTGTGTAACTTTGATGCAGTAAATGTTGAATAGGAAGGAGCGGAAATATGCCTAAAGTAAGATTAAATATAAACGGTAAAGAGATAGTAACAACTGATGATAGAACTCTGATGCAGGCGGCATTAGATAATAATATAGATGTACCTCATCTTTGCTTTGATGAAAGAATGGAAGCCTATGGTGGATGCGGACTTTGCGTAGTAGAAGTAGAAGGTAACCCTAAGCTTGTGAGATCTTGTGCTACTCCAGTAAGAGATGGAATGGTTGTAAGAACTAAAACCGATAGAACTAAAGCGGCAAGAAGAACTGCTCTTGAACTTTTAGTATCGGATCACAGAGGAGACTGTAGACCTCCTTGTGTAATGGGATGTCCTTCAAATACTGATGTACAGGGATATGTAGGATTGATAGCTAACGGTCAGTATAAAGAGGCAGTAGCTCTAATTAAAGAACAGCTACCTATTCCAGCCTGTATTGGAAGAATATGTCCTCATCCGTGTGAAACGGAATGTAGAAGAGAATTGGTGGAAGATTCAGTATCAATAGCTAAATTGAAGGCTTTTGTAGCCGACGTTGATTTATACGACGATGATGAAGAGCCATATATGCCTGAAATAAAAAAAGCAACTGGCAAAAAAGTAGCTGTAATAGGTGCTGGACCGGCTGGTTTATCTGCTGCTTACTTTTTAGCAAAAGCAGGACAAAAAGTAGTTGTATATGAAGCAATGGATAAACCCGGAGGAATGATGAGATATGGAATTCCCGAGTATAGACTCCCTAAATCAGTTGTAGACAGTGAAGTAGCTCTTATTGAAAAGATGGGTGTAGAATTCAAATACAATACTAAACTTGGTGAAGATATAACAGTAGATTATCTTAAAAATAAATACGATGCATCTCTTCTAGCTATAGGTGCTTGGGAAAGCTCAAGTATGAGATGTGAAGGTGAAGATTTAGAGGGTGTTCTAGGAGGAATAGACTTTCTAAGAAAGGTAACTCAAAACGAAGAAGTAAACCTAGGTAAAAAAGTTGTCGTAGTAGGCGGTGGTAATACTGCTATGGATGTTGCCAGAACCAGTGTAAGACTTGGAGCTGACGTAACAGTTGTGTACAGACGTACAGAAGAGCAGATGCCGGCAGAAGAAATAGAGATAGTGGAAGGTAGAGAAGAAGGAGTAAAGTACAATTTCTTATCCTCACCTGTTAAAGTTCTTGATGATAATGGCAAGGTAATTGGAGTTAGATGCCAGAAGATGGAACTCGGAGAAAAAGATGCTTCTGGAAGAAGACGACCGGTACCTATTGAGGGAGAGTTTGAAGAGCTAAAAGCTGATACCGTTGTAGCTGCTATTGGTCAGAAGGTTATCTTAGGAAATATTAAAGGAATTCAAACAACAAAATGGGGTACTATAGAAGCTAAAGAAGGTACCTTTGAAACTAATATTGAAGGAATATTTGCCGGTGGAGATGCTGTAACAGGACCGGGCATTGCAATTGAAGCAGTAGATCAGGGTAAAAAAGCAGCAAGAGTTATTAACAGTTACTTCCAAGGGGAAATTATTCCACAAAAAGACACTATAATAGTAAAACAGGATGATTTAACGGAAGATGATTTTAATGATATAGAGGTTGAAAATCGTCATAGAGTAAGTGTACTGGATGCTGATTTTAGAAAAGGAAACTTCCAGGAAGTTGTAACACAATATTTTTCAGAAGAAGAGGCATTAAAAGAAGCAGCAAGATGCATGGAATGTGGATGTAAAGATTACTTTGAATGTCAGCTTATTCACTATGTACAAAATGATGAAATAGATACTGAAAAAAATTATGGTGTAAACCACAAAAGATATGTAGAACAGACCCATGAATTTGTTGATAGGAATCCGGATAAATGTGTACAGTGTGGATTATGTATAAGAACCTGTGATGAAGTAATGGGAATTACAGCTTTAGGACTTGTTGATAGAGGATTTGATGTAAAAGTAGCTCCTGAATTCGATCTAAGACTTGAAGATACAGACTGTATATCCTGCGGACAGTGTATTGATGTATGTCCTGTTGGAGCATTCCAGGAGAAGATAAATACACATAAAGAAATTCCATTAGATTTAGAAAAAACAGAATCTGTATGTAGTATGTGTTCTTTAGGATGTAATATAGTATATCAACATAATGGAGATAAAATTTACAAAGTAACTCCAAATAGAGAAAAAGACGACGGTATCCTATGTAAGGATGGTAAGTTCGGGTTTGAATACATTAATGAAGAAGATAGAATACTGAGAACATTAGTTAATAAAGAAGAAGCAACTCTAAAACAGGGGCAGCTAGAGCTTATTTCTCAGTTAAAGTCAGTTAAATATATTAATGGGAAAGATTCTATAGGATTCCTAGTATCTCAAAGATTAACCAATGAGGAACTTGAAGTGGTAAAAGAAATTAGCGAAACTTTAGATACCGATATGATAGG
This sequence comes from Bacillota bacterium, assembly GCA_033549325.1. Lineage (GTDB taxonomy): Bacteria > Bacillota > Clostridia > Tissierellales > Dethiosulfatibacteraceae > UBA8670. The sequence goes on from JAWSUU010000082.1 coordinate 5,939, forward strand.
CTCATTGAATATTAAAAAAGGCGAAATAGAATCAACAAATAAATACGAAGAACTTTATAACACAGAGCTTATACTAACAGTAGGGAATGTTTACGAAAATTTTGTGCCAATGGGTGTTAAGGTTAAAAACTTAGGTAAGCCATATATATCAATTTCAGAAAATGGTACTAGACTTGATAAATTCACTGAAGAATCTTACCAAGCTAACCTTGAGAAGTTCTTTAAAGAAGTACTTCAAGCAACTAAAAATGAGAATGCTGAAGTATCAAAAGATGCATTAAAAGTAGCTAAAGCATACAGTGAAGTAAATAAACCGATGTTTATTGTAGACGAAAGATCTGTATCAGTAGAAGTACAGAATTTGCTAAAGGAAATAGCAGAAAACTCCGAAAAAATAAATAAACCTCACAGAGGAATAATTACTCTTAAGAATGGTGCTAATGCTCAAGGAGCAATAGATTTAGGATTTACTAAGTCGGGAGAAGAAATAATTAGCAAAGTTAAGGATGGTAGTATAAAAGCTCTAGTGGTTATAGGAGAAGATGTAGATGGAATCGATAAACTAGATTTAGATTTCCTTGCAGCTGCAGATATGTTTGTTACAGATACAGTTAAAGCTTCTGACGTTGTTATTCCACTAGCTACATTAGCAGAAAGCCAAGGAACAATGACCAGGACAGATGGCACTATCCAATACTTAAATGTAGCTTTGAAGCCAAAGACAGGTATTTCAAATTTAGAAATGCTTAAAGATACTTTAAACTATTTAAAACCAAGTAGAAAAGCTATATAAAACAAATTAAAATGCAGTACCTTAGTAGAGGATACTGCATTTTTTTGTTTATCCTATTAATTTTAAAATTGTATTATAGGTCATATTTGGAACATTTTCAAAAGTGTATTTCATGTCGACTCGCTCTGTAGTTTTATGACCGTCTTTTCCAAAGGTTCCAATATTCACAACAGGAACATTAATTGCTAGAACATCATCTACGTTATAAAAGTACTTCGTATTCCATGCCGGCATGTTATTTCCCAAACTGTCAATAGTATCTATATCATCACTTAAAGCCATAAAGCTAGAGTCGGATATATATGGATAAAACATTCTAGTCTTAATTGGATTATCTGCATACTGCTGGACATATTTTACAGATGATTCCACAGCATCAAGGAGTGCCTTTTCTTTTTCTGTTTTTCCAGTCATTTCTATTCTAGCTGAGAAAGTAGAAGAAAAATACGTGATAATTGCCGGGGATTTATCTTTCATCCACTTCCAGGCTTCTTCAATTACCTTAACGCTAAATACTCTTAGATCTAGAGCAGGTTCTTCTTTATTTAAATTATTTGCAAAATCATATAGGTGCTGGGTAAATTTATTGCCGTATTCTTGTTCTAACTCACTATATAATTCTTCCCAGGTATAAACTCTTGTTTTCCAAGGTAAAGGTTTATATTCCACATTGCTCATTTCGCAGTATTTTTTATAAGAATTATTCAAATACTCTACTACATTGTCATAGGCTTCTACTGCTTTTTCTTTAGATACCGCTATTACGTCTTTAGGAGACATACTGTGAGTGAAAAAGTTGTAGTATGCATAAGCAGCTAATGAGGTTTGTACCGTGTATTTATCTTTAAAATCCGATTGTTTTAAAGAAATAGGTGGTATGGTTACTTCCCCTTGAGCTTTATCACACAAATCTGGATTAAGTGAAAATATTGTAGTAAGTTCTGCTAATAATAAGTTAGGATCCAATCCTCCAAAGGCCTGGCCTACATGAGTTTCTTTACCAGTTGCATAAAAAGATGGCAGCAATTTCCCAATACTTCCATAATACACATATCTATTTCTGTCTTCTGGTGTGTAACCTGTAGAATAATCCGCATTAATACATGCTATATATTCAAAATTTTCTTCTTTTTTTAATTTGATAAATTCTTTTAATCCGGTGATTATACCGTGAGAATTATCTTCTTCATCGCATTCAGCATAGGCTATTATATTACCATCTAATTCTTCCGGGTGTTGAGAAAAATATTTAATCAAATACATATGACCGGCAACTCCAGATTTCATATCCAGGGCACCTCGACCGAACATATATCTTCCGGATTTTATATCCTTTTCAACTTCCTCATCTACACCTAGTTCTAGAAATTTTTCCGGAAGTTTTTCTGTATTAAAGGCATATTCTTTTAATTCACCGAAATCATCTACTCCAACTGTATCGATATGACCTATTAAAATAATTGTTTTATTAGATTTTCCTTTGGTACCTTTAACATAAGCATAGGTGCAGTGTCTATCTACTTCATCGTTAATTGTTTTAATTATTTTAGTTCTCTTCGGGTATTTTTTAAAATAATCAAGATTTGTGTAGTAATCGTAAACTTTTTTAGCAGCATTTGTTTCGCCATTAGGCTCTCTAACAATACTTGGAATGGCAACCATTTCTGATGTCAACTTTTTAACTTCTTCAAAACATTTTAAATACATTTTATTCCTCCCTGTATATCAATAATCACTAATATTATACAATTAATAGTAATAAGATTCAATTTTAACAATCATAAAGATTTAAAATGAATAATATGTAAACAAAGTGGTAAGTATGTAATAGGCAAATAATAGAAAAATTTTATATAAAGGAGAGGTTAAAATAATGAAAAAGATACTAATTCCAATTGAGAAAAATTCTGAAGAAAAAACTACTATAAGCCAAGCAGTTGAAATAGCAAAGAAATTTGAAAGTAAAATAACATTGCTAAATGTTGACAATAGTAAAGAACTCTTAAGAGACATAAATAATGGAGGCTTCATTGATGAAGATAAACTTTATGAAAAGTTTAAAGATACGACTTTTTTAGATGAAGTAAAGCATATGTATAAAGATAAAGGAATTGATACTGACACTAAACTTGCAGAAGGAGATCCTGCATCTGCTATCCTGGATGAGGCAGAAAAAGGTGAATATGATCTTGTAATAATGAGAACCCATACTATGAAAGAAAGAAAAAGATTTATGATGGGTAGTGTGACTAATAAGGTTGTTCATCATATAAATGTGCCTATTTTGATTATAAGATAATTCAAAATAAAGATAATAAATCACAAAAAATGCACCTGTTTAGGTGCATTTTTGTGTATTATTTTAAAGATATGATATAATAATATAAACAATTAAATTTTCTTAATAAAGGAGCTAATAATGATAATACTAGACAGAATTAAAAAGATTATAAGCGGTATTTGGTTTTATCCTGCTGTTTACGGACTTTTATCTTTAATAGGTGCTTTTTTTATAATACTAATTGACACAAGATATTTGTCCCGATTTCACAGTAGTATCCCAGAAATACTTTTAACGTCACCTGAATTAGCAAGAGATATACACGGGATTATAGCCAGTGCATTTATTACTATAACTACTTTTACTTTTTCTATTACAATGGTTGTTTTGACCATGTATATGTCTCAACTTTCTCCCAGAGTTGTAGAAAACTTCTTGAAGAATAAAAGTACTATGCAATCTTTTGGAATATTTGTTGGAGGATTTACTTATTCTATAGTATCTTTACTCTTTACAAGAGACACAACTGAAGGATATCTTGTAATTTCTGCTAGTATAGGAGTTATTTATATAATTGTAGGGCTTATCTACTTTCTGCTTTTCATAAACAGTGTTGCTACTTTTATACAAACATCAAATGTTATAGATAGACTTCACAAAGAATCTATACTTAAAATAAAAAAATACGAAGAAACTATAAAAAATAATCCTATAATCAAAGAAATTGATAAAGAGAAATACGGAAAAAGTAGGGTTATACGATCCGTTGAAAGTGGATATATACAAAAGCTTAACTATGATGAGTTATCGGAAATAGCAAACAAGAAAAAATTAATTATTCATTTTGAAAAAGTTATAGGACAGTTTATCAATAGAGATGAAAAAATTTTTACAGTATATGCACAGGAGGAATTAGAAAATAATGAAGAAATAATTAATAAAATTAAAAGACTTATAATTATAGGAAAGAGAAAAACTGAAGAACAGGACTTTAGCTATACTATACAAAAGATTGTGGAAGTTTCTCTAAGAGCTATTTCTCCTGGAATAAATGATCCTAATACAGCCATTCACTGTGTAAGAATTATTGGAGTATTATTAGGTATGCTTTCCAATATAGAAGATGGATATATTGTAGTAAATGAAGATAAAGAATCAGAAGGATTGGTACTTTTAGAAGCTTATAGTTTTAAGATGATCCTTCATGATGCTTTTACTCAAATTGTTCATTACGGTTACGGTGATATAACGGTTGTGATTGCTGTAATTAGAGCATTGAAACATATCTCTTTTAAGAGTAAAAAAGCTAACAAGAAAATAGTAAAAGAATATGTTGAGTTTGTATATAGAAAGACTAAGAGTGAATCACTGGACCAATTTGAAATTGAAATTTTAGATATGGAAATGGACAGTTATTATAAGTATGGTTAAGGAGATGAATAATTCATGAATGAAAAATTATTAATAAGAGATTTCGTTGAAGATGATTT
>JAWSUU010000082.1:10512-10900 GCA_033549325.1 Bacillota bacterium
TATAATTAAGAGACATGGAGAGATATATGAAAAAGAATACGACTTTGATAAAACATTTGTAGATTATGTAAGAAAGCCTTTATACGAATTTTATGAAAATTTTGATGAAAATCATGAAAATGTTTGGATAGCTGAATACGAAGGAAATACAGCTGGTCTCATTGCTTTAGTAAAGGTAGATAAAGATACAGCACAGCTAAGATGGTTTCTAATGGAAAAAGAACTGCGGGGGAAAGGCATTGGTAGTAAATTAATATCTACCTTAATAGAATTTGCTAAAGAAAAAAAATATAAAAATAATTATCTTTGGACAGTTGGATTTTTAGATGCTGCCAGACATTTATATGAAAAATATGGATTCGAGTTGATAGAAACTAAAGGCAGTAAT
>JAWSUU010000083.1:0-10846 GCA_033549325.1 Bacillota bacterium
CCATGGGTAGTTCTTCTACTGCTTCGTATTGTCTTACTGGCTCTGATTTAGGTATATCGTATTCTTCTCTTAAATTCTTTACAAAGAGTCTTAAGGTTCTTTCTGAAAAATCTAAGTTGTAATTATTTTCAAGCAGCCAGTCTAGAATTTGTGCCGTCGTCATATCTTGATTTTCCTTTATCCATTCTAGAATTTTATTTTTGTATCTATCAATCTTTTTAGCTCTGTTCTTTGATTTTTGATTAAGCTTTATGTACTCCTCATTACTCATATCCCAGTATTTTGAGATTGTTTTGTAGTCTAGTCCTAAATTTCTACTAGCTTGGGATTTTTTAAATCCATTTAACTTTTGCTCTTTTATTTTAGCAAACTTTTCCAATTTAACCACCTTTCTTCCTCCTCTGATAAGTTTAGCTTTATTTTATCAGAGTACTAGATTTTAATATATCTATTTAAGAAAAGTTATCCATTTTTGTTTGCCAAAATCTCTCCCTTTTAGTTTACCAGTTACAAAAGTGCATTATATGATATGTAGGCCATTTTTCTTCTGTTGAATTCTCCACCTAACATTTCTGAAGGTTTTACTGAATCACCTGAAAATAAACCCAGCTCAGCTGCTCTTGCATTTGCATTATTCCATACAAAATCCTCTCCATCTTTATAGCCTAATGCTCTTAAAACTAAGGTCGCGTATTCAGTTTCCTTCATTAGATTACCAGATCCGTATTCAGTTGAACTGATACCATTTACATAACCCTCTTTATGCAGATAATTTATCGTTGGTTTTACCCAATTCGGTACATCGGTAAAATTAGTATCGTAGTCAGGATTTTCTTCTGCAAATAATTCTATCTCTTCTTTTAATCCTAACAATCTTGAATACATTACTGCACCCTCTGCTCTTGTAAGTCCTTTTTCAAGTTCCAATCCTTTATCAGTACCTTTTAAAATTCCAAGTTCTTTCAAAGCTTCACCATAGAAATCTTGACTACCTCTATCTAATTGAAACTCTGTCTTCATCATATTCTCTACTGTTTCTCTATTGCCACTAAAGTCCTCATCATCTTGTACAATCTCATCTATTGGCTCTGTTGGCTCTCCTATACTATTTTCTGTTTCAAATTCTACAAAAAATATCATATGATCTTTATCACTATTTTCTAATTCTTGAGATGATTTTATTAAATCAAAAATATATTTGTTGTCTTCTACAATATGTGCATTATGATTAACTACATCATAGTCTGTTGTAATTGAATAATGTATTTTCAAACCTGTTGCTTCCATCATAGCTAAAATCTCTTCATCGCCTTCAGTATTTTCTTCACTCTCTAATGGTTGCTCATCCGGTGTGAGATAAATTTCAAATCTTTTATTACCATTATCCAACTCTACTAATCTTATTTCGTCGTCGCTATCATTACTAGCACTCATCTCTGTTAAGAAACTCTCCATATCTTCAATCTCTGCTATTGCTTTTTCACCTACGAAATTATATCCCTTGTACATATATTCTACTGCTTCTGTTCTTGTAGTAACACCTTCTAAGCCTTCAAAATCTTCATCCTCAAAAAATTTTAGTGAGTCAGTATCTGCTTCTGTTTCTGTATTCATTTCTTCATCCATTAAGTCAGTATTTTGTGCCATTAAAACTTCAAACTGTCCTGTTCCATCTTTGTTTAATTCGAATCCAACTTCCATTTGAATACAACCTGTCAGAATCATTACTAATGCTACCATCATAGCTACTAGTGTTAATTTGCTTTTTAATTTTTTTCTTTTTCCCATTTTTTACCACCCTTTGCTTTATTAACCTACTCAATCTTTTCCTTTTTACTCTACTATTACCCCTGTCCCCGATGCCGTAACCATAAGCATACTGCCGTTTTGTCCAAGAACTTCATAGTCTATGTCCACTCCTACAACAGCATTGCATCCTAATTTTCTAGCTCTACTTTCCATTTCTTTTAGAGCTGCTTCTCTAGCTTCAATTAATTCTCCTTCGTAAGAATTAGATCTTCCACCAAAGAAATTAGTCAATCCTGCTGCAAAGTCCTTTATGAAATCCACACCTGCTATAACCTCACCAAAAACAATTCCTTTGTAACCTATAATGTTTTTACCCTCAACCGTTGGGGTTGTTGTTATGATCATAATTATCCTCCTAGATTTTAAAATAAATGCTGTAATATAATCTTAATAGCACTTATTAAATATTGTCTTTTATACTATTATACAACACCAGGTCGAGTATCCAATATTAAATTTCTATTAATTTTTAATAAATTAAAGGATTATAATAGTTTTATTTATTATTTATAAATCTCTTCAATATCTTTAAAAGTAACTGAAAAATTGAAAAAATATTGTTTAAAGTGGTCATTCCGTGGTAGAGTGTATAAGGTGTTTCTTGAATTCTAGGCAAATCACTAATAAATGATGAAATTTAAAATAGCCTTAGAATAATGGTAATATGTTTTAGTATTAAATGAAAACTAAATTAAGGAGGAACAAAATTTGAAAAAATCAATGATATTGTTTCTCGTGATTCTCGTGGCCGCTGTAGCATACAACGGAGTTTATACGATTGAATCGGGAGAAGAGACTGTTGTTACAAGATTTGGAGAGTATGCAAGAACTGAAACACAGGCAGGGCTGAAATGGAAGATTCCCTTGGTGGAGCAGAAGTATACAGTAAATGTTGCAGAAATCAGACGTATGGAATTTGGATTCACAACAACAAAAGATGTAGAACCGGGCTCCCTACCTTCATACGACAGAAGCCTGAGTAACGATCCTCTGATGCTTACGGCAGACGAAAATCTTGTCAACGTTGAGACCATCGTACAGTTTAGGGTTTCGGACAGCAAAAAATTTCTTTTTAATGTGGATGACCAATTGGGAACCCTCAACACAGTAGCTGTATCCACAATCAGAAGAAGCATAGCAAACAACGTTCTTGACGAGGTTCTTACAGACAACAAAGTGGGAATACAGCAAGAGATAAGGGACGACTTACAAGGAATTTGCGACACCTATGGAATAGGTCTGCAGATAACCGCGGTTCAGCTTCAGGATGTTTATCCACCGGAAGAAGTAGATGACTCATTTAAGGATATTTCCAGGGCGAAGGCTGACAAAGAAAGCAAGATCAACGAAGCTGTATCCTATGAAAACAAAGTCATACCAGATGCCAGAGGAGAAGCTTCAAAGCTTATTTCCGAAGCAGAAGCCTACAAGGAAGACAGGATAAGGAGAGCTAATGGAGACGTGGCAAACTTCAACGCCGTTTATGAAAAATACGTTTTAGGAAAAGAAGTTACAAGAAAACGTCTTTATATTGAAACCCTTGAAGAAGTTCTTCCCGGCAAAGAAATATATATAGTTGGAGATGATGGAAATACACTAAAATTCCTTCCCCTTCAAGGTATGACAGGTGAAGGGAGTGTGCAGTAATGGAAGAATTAATTAAAAAGGTAATAAAATATTTTCAAGATAAAGAATTAAATGGAGAACAGAGCAGTAAAAGACAATACAAGAAGCCGTCCATATCAAAAAAAGGACTTGGCAGTATTATTTTTGTGATTCTAGCATATATTGTGGTTGCAAACTCCTTCTTTACTGTTAACGAGTTCGACCAGGCCGTAGTAACGAGATTTGGAGAAGTCCAGGTCGTTATAGTAGAAGAAATAACACCCGAACTTGAAAAGGAAATATACGATATTCCACAATTTGAAGATGTAAAAATTCGAGAGGGCAAAGGGCTTTTCTTTAAGATCCCGGTAATAGACCATGTTGAGAAATACACATCACGTCTATTGACTTACAATACTCTTGCCAGAGAGGTTACCACCTCGGACAAAAAGAAGATAGTTCTTGACAACAATGCCCAATGGGTAATAAGAAATCCTCTTCTTTTCAGAATAACCGTTAACAATGTGAGAAGTGCAAATACAAAGCTTGACGATATTATCTATTCGAAATTAAACGAGAAAATTGGTCTAACGGATGGAACCACATTGATTTCCGACAAGGAATATGTTTACGCAATGACCAACCAGATTAAGTTGAACACAAACGAAGAAGTTCAGAATTTCGGGATGGAAGTAATCGATGTGAGAATTGCAAAGACAGAACTCCCGGCAAGCAACTACGAGAACATATTTAATAGAATGCGAACTGAAAGGCAGAAGATTGCCAACAAGTTTAGGGCTGAAGGCGAGGAGCAATACAAGATAAAAAAGGCTCAGGCTTCAAAGGAAGTCACTATTCTAAAAGCCGAAGCATATGAAAAAGCTCAAGCTATAAAGGGTGAGGGAGATGCATTGGCTCTTGAGACCTATGCCAACGCATACAACAAGGATCCTGAATTCTACGCTTTTTACAGGACCCTGGAGAGCTACAAGATAACACTGGGAGACAAGACCAAGATTGTAATCGGTGCTGACTCTGAGTTTGCAAAGTATCTGTACGGAACTGAGTAGAAATTAGATTTCCTGCATAAATAATTGTATTAACTGAATTAGATCAAAAGACCCTTCAGCGATTTTTTCTGAAGGGTCTTTTGTTGGTTTTAAGTGCATCTTTAATAATTTTTCGATATAGATAAAAATTATTCTTCATTTTCCTCTAACCTCAAAGTCGGCATTACAATTTTAACCTCTTCTTCTTCATCTTCAGATTTCCAATATACAACCATATTGACCCTAGCATCTCTAAATACAAAACCTTTATCCAACTGATTTTTAATTTCCTCTTTAAAACTCTTGGAGAAGAAAACAACCTGCTGCCCTTTACTATTAAAGCAGCCACTTTCTTTTACATCCAGCATATCTCCGCTTTTCAACCCATGAATATATCTCTTTACACTATCATTGTAATAATAGCTTAAGAAAATATCTTTATACCTCAACTGATAAACAAGTTTGCTCTTAGTGCGACTGGAGTTTTTAACCTGATAAAACTTAACATTATTTATGCCTTCATTAACAGCACCATTTCCTTTAGCATAATTGAAAACTCCATTATACCTTCTATCTCGATAGTGAATCTGCAAAGCCTCCTTTGCTCTAGTCATAGCTACATAAAGAGTTCTTCTTTTTTCATCATTATCATCTACATATTTATCTAATAAAATAATAACTGTATCAAACTCCCGTCCCTTTGACTTATGCATAGTAGAAACCTGAATGACCTCCTGGCCGTAGTAAAGAAAGTCCTCCATTTTAGATTCTCTAAGGAAAATAGTAAAATCAGATACATATATATCTCCACCTGCTGTTAATTCAAAATCTTTAAATAATCTTTTGCACATATCAATATTTTCACTACCCTTATACTCTTTATACAGCTTATTTTTAGCATTATTCCAGGTTTCTAGATCTACTTTATGTACCTCCGGTATGAGGTTCAGTTCCTCTATAAAATACCTAATTTCATCCAGACCCTTAAGATTAACATATTCATTACTCTGAATTAATTTGGCATTGTATCCGGCATCTAATAAACCGCCCGTCATCTGTAAAGCTTCATCATTAGTTGCAGTCATTAAACAAATAGAGCCTTTTGCCCCTTCATCTTGGAGTTTCTTAAGTACACCATCCATAATATTATCATGATGATAGTATATAAGTTCTATCTTTCCATCCTTATTTTTATTAGGCATAATCGGTGTAGTTTTCATACGATTGGAAAGCTTTTGTACATAACCATTAGTAAATTCAACGAGATTTGCCCGACTTCTGTAGTTTTCTACCAGTTCATACATCTTAGCACCTCTAGCCTCGGCAATACCCTTCATGTATTTAGAACTGGAACCTCTAAATTCATAAATATTTTGGTCATCATCACCAACTGCAATTACCCTCATATCTTCATTTTTTCTAATCATTGCTCTTATGAATTCAATCTCATTAACATCCATATCCTGGGCTTCATCGACTACCATTACCGTCTTTGTAATTCTAGATTTTTCAACTTCTCCCTCTGTAATAAGCTTTGCCGTTTCACAAACAATATTTTCTGACTTTTCAATATCACCAACTCTTCCCAGTAAGTCAAAGCAGTAGGAATGAAAGGTCTTAATATCTACATAATTTACCGACTTACCTATAAGATATTTCAATCGTCTTTTAAATTCAGTAGCTGCTGCTCTTGAAAAAGTAACCATAAGTAGATGCTCGTGTCTTACATCTTCCATTAGAAGCAGTGAAGCCAGCTTATGAACGAGTATCCTAGTCTTACCACTTCCCGGTCCTGCTGCCACTACAATATATTTAGTATCCTGGTCATTTATAATTCTAAGTTGTGAAGGTGAAAGTTCACCAAAAAGCTGTCTGAATTTTTTATTTGTAATACTTCTTTTAATTTCATCACCTTTAGATCCTTTAAAATATTTCTTTAAAAAAGTTTCATAATTCAAAGTAAAATAATCATCAACAAAATTTATAGCAGCATTATAATCTTCAAGCATTTTTTTAGCATATTCTCCTACTATATGTATTTGATGAGCCTTCTGCTCATAAAAGCTTTTTAACTGCTTATAGTCCTCCTTTTTGTACTTGATCATATTATTTAACTCCAACCTCTCAATGGTTAAAGCATTATAAAGAACTAAAAAACCTCCTTCGATTTTAAGAGAATCAATCTTAGTCAAATATAACAAAGCATCTTCAATTTCTTTCTGAGTTGCTTCCAACTGGAGTAATCTGTTCTCAAAGGCAAAAGCTTCAATAAGCTCCAGCTCTGAAAATTCAACAACAATATCATCGACCTGACTTTTTTCATATAAATATTCTATTATAAAATCCCCAATCATCATACGCTTGTTAAATCTTTTCCTAAGCTCCTCATGACTTTCTAAGAATGTAAGTTTTATATGATTTTTAGATCTTCTTCTGGTTTCCTTTTTAATATATTTTTTAATATTCCAATAATTTAATATAGTTATAACCTTATCCGTACTAACTTTTTTAAGTCCTGCATTTTCAGCAGCTTCATTTAGCTCTTTGATATTGATAATACCATCGCCTTCAATAGTTCTCAGCAGAAAATCCTCTAAATCTCTATGCTGTTTCAGCTGATTAATAGCTTTTAGCTGGGTCATATCATCATATACATAAGCGGATAAATCCTTACTGTCGGCTAATAGTTTTTCCTCTTTCATTAGATTTACTAAACGGATTACATCCTCCTTTATAATACCCAGCTGGTCGCTGATGTAATCTATTCTTGATTCTGCTTCATCTTGATTGTTAGCCTTTCTACTTCTTGCTCCAATAAGTTTTGCTATAATTCTCACTGCATTTTCTTCATCTTTTCCCTCAAATTTCTCAGAGTTTCGAATCCTTTCTGCAGCTTCTTTTACACTTTCTGCCAGTATGCTATCTGCATAAACTCTAGGCATGTTTTGACCTCGCTGAATATATCCAGCCTGCTCTATTGCAGAAACTGCTGTTTTAACTCTAGTCTCTATATCCATTACACTATCATCCCATCCTGCTTTTCTTGCTATCTCAAGTGCGGACTGGGATACTTTGTTTCTATTTCTGGTAATATCTTTAATAGCCTTCCATATTTGACCTATTTCACTGATATTTAATTTAGTTTGATTAAGCATGGAAAAATGACCGTTTAAATCTTCATCATCAAAAAGAACATAGCAATCAGCCTCTATGTTCTGATCTCTACCGGCTCTTCCCGCCTCCTGTACGTAGTTTTCCAGAGAGCTAGAAATATTGTAATGAATAACAAAGCCAACATCAGATTTATCTACACCCATACCAAAAGCAGAGGTTGCTACCATAATATCTACTTCACCTCTGGTAAATAAATCTTGATTTTCGCTTTTTATATTAGTATCCATCCTACCGTGGTAAGGCTTTGCTCTATATCCATCATTATTTAATCTTTCAGCAAGTTCTTCAGCTCTACGAGTCCTTGTTACGTACACTATAGTAGGACAGTCCTTACCGGCTATCAACTGTCTTAGATTATCGTATTTATTCTCTTTAGTGCATTGAATGACTTTGTAATGCAAATTCTTTCTGGCGGAACTGGCTTTAAATACCTCCAGGTCAATATTTAGTTTCTCTTTAAAATGGTTTCTAATATCTTCGATAACATTTTGTTTAGCTGTAGCAGTAAAACAGGAAACAGGAATCATTATGTCCAACTGCTTTTTCTCATATAAATTCTTGATAAAATCTGCAATATATAGATAATCCACTCTAAAATCATGACCCCATGCAGAAAAGCAGTGGGCTTCATCAATTACAAACCGTTCAATTTTTCTTCCTAAAAGCAAACGCTCTATTGTTCTTGACCTTAAAGATTCAGGAGAAATATACAAAATTTTAGCACTTCCATCTTCAACTCTTTCTAAGGCATCAGCTCTTTCAATAGGATCCAGTAATCCGTTTATAGTTACACCTTCTGTTATACCTACCTTTTCAAGATTGTCAACCTGATCCTTCATTAGAGACTGCAAAGGAGATATAATCACAGTAAGACCACCGGTAGTTTTTCCTGCCATTAATGCTGGAATCTGGAAGGTAATAGATTTTCCCCCACCTGTTGGAAAAATTGCAAGAAGAGACTTGCTATTTACAGCAGCTGTAACTGCTTTTTCCTGAAGGGGTTCCCCGTCAAACACTCTATATCTATCGTATCCAAAAAACTCTCTAAGACCTAATAGAGGATCAAAAGCTCTATCACAGTACACACATCCTGTAATACACTTATTATTTCTAAGTATATACAAAATCCGTTCAACATCAGGATATGTTCTTAAAACCCATCTTGGAGTTACGGAACTTTCATCATCTGCATGTATTATAGCTAGACAGTATCCAAGCTCAACTGGTGATTTATCTATTAATCCCTGCATATCCACATTTTCACATATCATACCTTTAAATTTCTCTTTAATTAAATTAGATAAAGATACAGAATCTTTTTCATATTTTATGAATTTAAAAAAGCCTTGAAATTCCCTGGTGTTTTTAAGAAGAAGATAGAAGATTTTCTTAATATCATCATCTAAACGGTGATATGCAGAAACCTGGTCGTAAAACAAATTTTTAGCTTGGATAGAGTCATTTAAAGGATTGTTTATCTGATCAGTATGCAGCTTATCGTCTTTAACTAATTTATGATATGGTTTTTTAGGAAACAGAAGAGGAGATAGATTTAATGTGTCTATAGCAGGTATCTTTAGAATTGATTTGTCACTAATGCTTATATATTTCAGGTCGTGTTTAATAATATTATGCCCACACAAATAAGAAGCTTCTTTTATAAACTCTAAGAACAAGTCTTCTCGTCCAGTATGAAGCTTTTCCCCTTTATTATTAATCGCTCCAAAATCTTTAATACTTCCGGTATCTGCAGACACCTCTGTATCTATAAAAATTAGATTTCCCATAATCTTTCCCCTTGTAGTACTTAAATTGTTTCGTTTTGAACTATCCGGCTTTCCGGATAGTTCGTTTTTCAAAGATTTTTATTCTTCATCATCCTTAATAATGTTATACAATAGGATTATAGTCGTTTTATATCTATTTACATGAATTTTTTATAGATTTTCTAACTAATTATTTTTCTACATAGATATTTTCTTCCTATTTCCCGCAACACTTCTTATATTTTTTCCCTGATCCGCAAGGACATGGTTCATTTCTTCCGATCTTACGCCCTCTTACAATAGTTTGATCATTGGTTTTATAAATACTTTTTCTCTCTGATTTTGTAGTTATTCTTCTTCTTTTTTCTAAAAGCTCTTGATATAAAATTCTATATTCAGGCACAATTGGTCTTTTCGCATCTGGTTTTTTCTTTTCTAAGTATTCCTTCAGTTCTTTCTCCTTTATGGCAATATGTAAACCAGTCAATCGCTCAATAATATCATTACTATCATCTACTGTTCTTCTATTATAACCATCAAGCAATATTTCTAATGCTTTTTCATAATTTCTATTATTTTTTTCAAGCCAATATTGATCTGAGTAACCGATATACCCCCATGCATTATCAGGGTATTCTTCTATCAATTGGATAAAGAGTTTTTCGCCGACCTCTGGTTGTCCCATAAGGTAGTAAGTTTCAGCTAAAGATCTTTTATGATTGTGAATAGTTGTTTCTTCTGACAAGTTTAGACTTAATAAAAAGTTTAGCAAGTCAATCTTTCGCCTGCCAATTTCTTGTTTAGAAATTTTGTCAGAATGCATAAGAACCTTTCTTAAGGCTTCATCATAATCCTGAACCCAGTTTGATACATACTGATTCCCGTTAAAGATCTTATCGAACTCTTTTAAACTTTCTAACTTATATTCTTCAAAATACGATTTCAAATTTTCAAAAACAATATGCCAATAAAAAATAGCCTTGCCCGTCTCTCCTTCATACTCATAGCCATAACCTTTTTGCATATCCTTATCCATTCTGATAAACTTAGGATTTACCGGTTCCGGCTCTACTCCAAAATATTTGCTGCTGTAAATCTCATACTTCATAATTCATTCTCTCCTTACCCTCATAATCATTGAATTTTTAATAAAATACATCTCATGAATGATTAATATTTCAATTCATTTTCTTCAATGTATATATCAAAATCATCTTTTACCTCATAATCTAATCTATTCTTATTATATTTTTCATATTCATCTTCAGCTAATTTTTTTGCAACTTGATGTGATATTTTACCAGCATTATTTATTATTTCTCTTTCATTAAATTGTAGAAAGGCATCTAACTTTTTTTCCCAGTCTTTCATATACATAGGATTTTTTCTTTCAGCTTGATCTTCAGCATAATCTAAATACATTGTAACTATCCTATTTAAAGA
>JAWSUU010000084.1:0-10511 GCA_033549325.1 Bacillota bacterium
TTATTATCTTTTTTGCGAAATTCATAGATATTCTATGATTTAAGCTGCTATTCTTTCATGTTTACTTTACAGAGTCATCAAATAATCTGTAATTCGTACTTTTTTTCTTTCTTCTTCAATTGATTTATAAAGATTTTTCATTTTTTAGAATTTTTTTGTGATTCGTTTTATTCTTGATAGTCTTGCCTACAAAAACTCCAGCTGATGATATTATTAAATAACCTACAATATAAACCCAAGCAGTACTATTAAAATAAATGAAAATTGCAGGAATAAAAAGAATACCCATAATTATTGAAAAAAACAAATTCCATCCATTTTTGAAACCATATATAAAAGATATGACAAAACAAGTTAACGGTATTATTAATAATAAAATAACCATGAAACTTCCAGTGGAATTACCAAATAGTGGAAAAA
Source organism: Bacillota bacterium (assembly GCA_033549325.1). Classification (GTDB taxonomy): domain Bacteria; phylum Bacillota; class Clostridia; order Tissierellales; family Dethiosulfatibacteraceae; genus UBA8670. Next base: position 421 of record JAWSUU010000084.1, read on the forward strand.
GATAATATGAAACTGCTGATGCTAAAAAGTATGTATTCATTTTTTTAAATTCCCTCATTATTTCCCTCCTATCGGATTCTATCCGTTACTGAATTGAGTTGAACAGTGTTTTTCTCTATTTCAAGCTGTTGAACGAGATCTTGTATATACTTCTCAGCCAGCTTACGTTCTGCAATATCTTAATCCTTTTAAAAATAAAATTTTAACAACCTAGTTTTTGAATATGCTCCGGCACTTTCCATACTCTTCAACGAATTATGATTATAATACCAGCATCCAGATTTACAGTTATAGCCTTCTTTCGTCATAATCTCATTAATTTGTCTTAAAATATTTCTCCCATATCCTTTTTGTCTTTTTTCTTCAACAACATACATACCTATACTTGCGGTTTCGCTCAAAATTCGTCCTGTCTCCACAATTCCAAAGCCAATTAATTCACATTGGTCATATACGACATATATTCTATAATGAAACCCTTTATCAAAAAGTTTGTCGATTGGCTCACCTTCAAAGAAGTCTTCTGCTTGCTTTAAAAGTTTCAACTCATCATGAGTCGTTATGCGTTTAAATTTCAATGGTATCCTTTGAAACTCATCTGGCGTTTCTTTGCGATAGATAGAAAGAAATGCTTGTTTTTCCAATCTGGCATAATTGTCTAAGCAGTGACTTAAGAAAATTTCATCCCCTGTTGCCACCATGGCATTTGTTACCTGTTCAAATCTTTTAATTTTTTCAAACACATTTTTTCCATATTGTAAACGGGATTCTTTCAAATAAAATGATGTGAGGGTATGACTATTGTGTATCGAAAAATATCCAACTATTTCAGAATCATCTTGAATGAAGTAATGATTGCTTTCAATAATATGCTGCTCCCAAAAGGAATCAAGAGTTATTTTATTGTCTTCGATATTCTTTTGAATCATTGTTATAATTTCCGTTAAAGTTGTTCGTATATATTTCATATTATAAATCGTATGATTGTCGAATGACTGTAATCACACTCTCCTTTCTTTTTTTAAATACCTAACATTGAATCTAATTTTCCCTCTTTATCAAGCTGATTCATTTCATCATATCCACCGATAAACTCTTCTTCAATAAAAATTTGCGGAACAGTATTACTTCCGGTTTGTTTCTTTATTTTCTTATAAAGTTCCTGATTTTTATTAACATCTATATTTTTATATGAAACCTCTTTTTTAGATAACATCCTCAGTGCTTTTATGCAATATGGACAAAATTTTGTAGTATATAATGTTACTTCTTTCATTCATTTCACCTTCTTATTTTCTAGTTAATTTAAATCTCATTAATAAAATATCCTTGTTTTCTAAGGTTAATACTGGTATGTTGATTTCAACAAACTTGACCCGGAATTTTACTACAAAATCTCTTTATTAAAATGTCCTCGTGTGTCTGTTTCCTGATTAAAAACGGCTTTATTCATTGAGTCATTTAAATTGTTTAAAGCCTTGCTAATGGTTTTTACAACCTGCTCTTTTGATTCAATTGTAAAACTTAATCTAAATGCCTCGATGCCTTTTATGCTTTGTATCTCATCTAAAAGATTAAGAGTCTTTCCATTAAGGATAGTCGTAGTACAATCATCATGAGAAATGATAGGAAAGGTCCCGTACTTGTCCTTTAACTCATAGGTCGACCTTTTGCAAATACCACATTGATTCATTTTTTCCATGGGACAATATTTTGTAAACATTAAAGGAGCCTTACCGTATACTATCATTTCTAGTGAAGGATATCCCTCATTTTCTTCATAGTAGGCATTAATTAAATCTTCAATTTGTCTCTTATTCATTTCATAAGATAATGTTACTCGTTTTGCACCTAATTTATACAATTCATAGCAACTAGCAGAATTAACAACATTTAAAGAATAGTCCGTAACAAAAGGATTAGTTTCTCTGTAGTGATAAATTCCTCCATATCCTCCGATTAGTAATGTACCTTCTTTTTTTTCATAATCGTTCTGATTTCTTCTGACAACGTTTTTAAAATATATTTCCTTGATTCCACAACTCATACAAGCATCATACTGTTCTTTATTCATTACAGAAGCTGTGAGGTATGGTTTTTCAGGAGCAAAACTTATTTTTTCTTTTGCCTTAAAAGCCTTTTTTCTTTTCTTTTTGCTGTTGAGCTTTAAGTTATATAAGCCTTGTACAATATCTCTTCTTGCTGCATTTAATAGTTTAGCTGGAATAAATGTATTGCATTCCTCAAAATCTACATGATTAAGTTCGAATATAGTATCATTTAATCTTGAAAATTGCTTTATTACCAACTCTTTTGTTGTTGGATTATTAATTGCTTCACTTAATATTTCTTCGCTTTCATATAAATAATTAAATCCTAGGCTTTCCGCATCTATTATAAGTTTGGAATCTGGATATGCATACACTCTAATATCTAAGTTAAACCTCTTAAATTCTTTTTCCAGTGATAACTCTAATTCTTTGTAGTATAAATAATTTTTAGTTATATATACTATATCCCCAATAGACAACTTTTCTTTTATTTTAATATAGCAGAAGTCATCTGCTTTGTTGATTAAATTGCCCTCTTTGTCGTAAAGTTTTACAACAGTTAAATTAATATCTTCATTGTCATGACTTATTCTGATTATATCATTTTGATTTAAAGTATGTGTAAGTGTTATTTCATACATATCTTTAAAACTCTTACTTATTCTTCCAATTTTATAACCAAAGTTATTAGGTCTTAAGATGTTAGTAATTTCTTTCTTATCTTCATGAAACAGATATCCTTTAGTGTATGTTCTATTGAATGTTTTCTTCAGATCTTCTTTATCTTCTTCAGTTATAGTATTATCTAAGGCCATCCGATATTTTGATACTACATTAGCAACATAGGCAGGCTCTTTCATTCGTCCTTCTATTTTTAATGAATCCATTTCTTTTAAATCATCTATATAATCGATTGTGTTTAAGTCCTTAGTAGATAGAATATGGTTTTTTCCTAAATATGTATCTGTTGTTTTATCAATTAGTTCATACTCTTTACGACATGAACCAACACATCTTCCACGATTTCCACTTCGATAACCTATTAATCCAGACATTAAACAATTTCCAGAATAAGATACACATAAAGCTCCGTGAACAAAAACCTCTAAAGGTATTTTAGCTACTTTTTTTATCTCTTTTACTTTTTCAATCTCAACCTCACGGGATAGAACAACTCTTTTAGCACCAAGTTCCTGAAATAATAAAGTTCCGTCTAAATCGTCTATTCCCATTTGAGTTGAACAATGAACTTCCATATCAATAAAGTTTTTTACAACATAGTCAAAAACAGCTAGGTCCTGGATGATAATTCCGTCAACACCGATTTCATTTAATTCCTTCACCTGCTTTTTCATTTCTTGAACTTCGTTCTCGAAAACTATTGTGTTCATTGTAACATATATCTTTACATTTCTTAGGTGTGCATACATTAGAGCTTCTTTTAAAGATTCTAAATCGAAATTAGATGAGTATGCCCGTGCACCAAATTTTTGCATTCCTAAGTATATTGCATCACAACCATTAGAAATTGCAGCTTTTAAAGCTTCCATATTTCCTGCAGGAGCTAATAATTCAATCATTTTTCCCTCCATACTACTCGTTATTCTTCGCTAAGTGCTTCTAACTTATGGTAAAGTTTATCTACATTTATCATCTTATTTTTTTAATGGCTAATGTAATAAAAACTTTTTATTATTGGTTCTTGTCTATTTCTAAATACTACTGATTAAAATATTTATTATATGTTAAGTTCTGTGGTTTTGTACATGTTTCTGAAACCCCTTGGCACGGTAGAACAGTTCATCTAAGAGACATTCCGTTGTTCTAAAATTAATTTTCGTTTATATCAAACATTTTCCTCGCTTTATTAAGCTTATCAGCATAAGTTATACTTCATAGTATACGGATCATCTTTTATTACTTGTCATATATTGACCTACCTTTCTAAAAGTATTATATCATCTACCCGACAACTATTCTAACATATAAGGATGAAAGAACCATTCTTTTTATATTATTTCTTGCAATATTTTATGCTCTGTTTATTTTTATTAATGAAAATTTTTAGAAGAACAGTTTAAATATTAATAAATTGGGTAAATAAATTATAAATATATGTTTTATTTTTGGAGGAAGTATTTCAAGCGTGAAAATTAGTCGCCTATCTATATGATGAACCAATAGCATAAACGACCATAAATTAGTTTTATATTTTTTGAAAGAAAATTATATTAAAAGAATCCGGTACCGTCTGACCAGCTGACCGGATTCATACACAATAAATCTTAGTAGGGATTTTATTATGCAATTTAAATTATAACAGTAATTATTCAGCTATTCAAGTAAAATATATATTGTAAATTGGAAGAAATGATAAAGTAGTATTTTGTACAAATTCATTCTATCCCTAAGGAGGAGATATAGAATTCACAAATTTGGTATAAGGATTGTTCTACTATTAAAGGGGAACAATCGGTAGGTAAAATGGAGGTGGTATATTAAAGAAGGTTTTAATTTGATTTAAAAGTATAGTAATTGAATTGAAGTCTGGATAATTTTTGATTTAGAAATTCAGAAAGGTATGTATTGTGAAATTAATTAAATTAAAAAGGAGATAAAATATTATGTCAAAAGTCGCAAAAACAAAAGAAAACCTTAAAAAATGTCTATGTATGAAATGCCCAAGCTACACTTTCTCCTGCAAAATGAAATCAATGCCGGGTAACGTAATTCTTATGATGGGTAGTACTGAAGATAAGATTCATGCAGAAGCGATGTTCTGTGCTTACGAAAAGAGCCGTTGCATTGATGAAGAAAAAGGCTGCATCTGCGGCACCTGTGAACTTTTCAAGGAGTATGAACTTGAAAATAAATATTTCTGCACCACAACTGATGGTAAGTAACATAGCAAAAAGTAGTAGTTATTGTCATCTTTGGAATGCAATAATTATTGAATGAGAGTTTTATTATATCGAAAATAATTTAGATTATTAGGGTATATTTTAGGATTTGTTAATACATAAATGAAATAAAGAACTATAACGGACAAAGTCCTGGTCAGGGCTTTGTCCGTTATTTGCATTATATACTCTAGGCTGCGGGTGTTAAATTTAGTAACATTCCTTTGAATTTTCAACTGATTCTTGTGTTTCTCTACCATCAAACAAGTCTTTAATCCAAACTGGAGAGCAATGTCTCGATATGTTATAGATTAGTGTTACTTGTGATGTTCATGATGCATTTCACCTATTTCATGATCATGTCCGTGATCATGATCGTGGTCTTCTCCCTCTGCAAATTTAAAGAAACTTACATAGGCCTCGATATATTCTCTGCCGGCTTGCACATCATTCACGTCAAAGTCTTTTAAGGCCAAAGCCTTATACAGTCTTTTTTCAAGTTCTGGCATTTCTTCCGGTGATGCAAGCTCTTCTAGTGGTGAAAGATTGCCGATTTCAATACATTTATCGGCTGCAGCCACTTTTTCATCGATGGGAACTCCAGCTGGTTGTAACCCTGTAAATGGTGCTCCTTCACCTGCTCGATGAATTCGTACCAGATTTTCCAAAAAGTATCTATCTGCCAATTCCTTAGCATCATCATTCAAATGACGCACCTTCAGGCTTAGCTTAAATATGCTCTCTAGTTCTTCTTCTCCTTCAGGCATAATCCACTTTAACGCATAGTTGATATTTTTTGTTTCAAGGGCTTTCATACCATCGATTGCAGTAGGGCCGTCCATTGTATCACAGTGTGCGCTTGCTTTTTTGTGGAAAGCTAGATTAATAAATACCACCATCATGAAAATAATTATCAATTTTAACATTTCATCAAACTCCTTTCATAATTTTATTTTTCAAATAAAGTTTTTGTCTCATTTGTGAATCTACACCACCTGAGCTATCCCACGATAATTGCAAAAAAATGCGGTAATGTTGATGATTCGACTTTGTTGATTACACATTAAACGAATTAGTTAATAAAAGTTGCTTTTGCCCTTTAATGAGCAACGTCCCTTCTTCTTGCAGTTCTGACAGTTTACGGCTTAGTGTCTCATGACTAATTCCAATTAAACTTGCCAACCCAGCCCTGCTAAGAGGTAAGTCAATCAATATTCCTTCCTCTTTTTTAGTACCATTCTCTTTTGCTAATTCAAGCAATAGCCTCAAGGTTTTTTCCATGGCATCTTCTAATACTAAAGACTCAAGTTGGATTTCGGCCTTGTTTAATCGACTCGTTACGGCAGCCAAAAGACTGTAGGTAAGATCTGAAGATTTTTTTATTAGTTTCTCTAGGTCATTTTTAGGAATTATACAAATTCGACAATCACCAATCGCCTCTGCGCTACTATTCAAAACATCATCTTTAAACAGTACTAGTTCTCCAAAAAATTGTCCTTCTTTCAACAGCCTCAATATATATTCGTTTCCGTTCTTACCAATCTTGAATAGTTTGATTAAACCTGATTCAATTATATATAGGTATTCGCCTGGATCTCCTTCATGACATATGATTTCACCGTTACTATACTCTTTTTTTCGAACAAGGTTATTTATCTCCAGAAGTTTTTCGTTGTTTAGCTCTGAAAATATCGGCACTTTACTGACGCATAATCCATGAGTATGTTTGCATTGAGACATCTTTTCAACCTCCAATCAATTCTTAATATTAGCTATCTTTAACTTTAGTCTTTTTCACTTCATAGCCTAACTTATCTATAGCCTTTTCAACATCCTCTATTGATACTTTTCCGTCGTCAAAGTTCAATTTCACTTTGCTTGAATTGAAAAGTACATTTACACTCTGAGTATCCACTCCATCTAGGGATTTAACACCATTTTCTATCTTTTGCATACATGATGGACAAGTCAAAGTTTCCAATTGAATTGTTGCTTTTTTCATTTTCATCATCCTTCCTTTCTTATCTATATTTATATTATACACCTTATATGATTTTTTAACATTGATCTGTATCAAATTCATCCATCTAATTAATGATTATTACCTTAATCTGTAGCGGAGTAATCTCATACCATTTAGTATTACAACCAAAATACTCGCTTCATGCACCAACATTCCGATAGACATGTTCATCCATTCACTAAAAAAAACGCTGGCAAGTAGAATCAATACTACTCCTACTGCAATCATAATGTTTTGACGCATATTGTTGGCAGTTGCTTTTGTCAAACCCAAAGCATGTGGTAAACGTCCAAAATCAGAGTTCATTAAAACTACATCAGATGTTTCAATTGCCACATCTGTGCCACTACCCATGGCAATTCCAATCTGCGCCAATGCCAAGGAGGGACTGTCATTTACTCCATCTCCAACAAATGCTACTATTTGGTCTTTATTCTGAAGATCTTTAATATAAGCCTGCTTATCCTCAGGTAGCATGTGTCCGTGGGCTTCTGTAAGTCCTAGTTCTTTTGCCACCAAATCAACCGTTCCCTGATTGTCCCCTGAAAGCACCACCAAGTTTTTTACACCTAAATTTTTGAGCTTTTGCAGGTCTTCTTTCACGCCTGGGCGGATTGGGTCACGAATACCCATCAAAGTCTTTAGTTCACCATCTATCGAAGTTAGCACCAGAGAGTTTCCAGCAGCCTGCATATTGAAGATATCTTTCTTAATCTTTTCATTCAAATCCACATTTTCTTTCTCCATCAAAGCAACATTACCAACCGCCAATCTGTGTCCATCTATCCGAGCTACAATTCCGCCACCTTTAACAACCTCTGTCTTCTCCACAGGATACGCTTTTATATCACCAATGTATTCAACTACAGCATTTGCAAGAGGATGATCTGATTCCTTTTCTACGCTCGATAGGTAACTTAATATCTTTTCAAAATTATCTGTGTAAATTTCCTGGTCAACAATTTTTGGATTGCCTATTGTGAGTGTTCCTGTCTTATCGAATACAATGGTATCAAGTCTGCTAAAATCACTTATGACTTCACTACCCTTTAAAAGCACCCCATGTTTTGCACCGTTTCCAATACCTGCTACATTGGATACTGGAACACCTATCACCAACGCTCCTGGACATCCTAATACAAGTATAGTAATTGCCAGTTCGATATCTCTTGAAACCAACCATACTATGAAGGATAGAACTAACACTGCTGGTGTATAATATTTTGAGAACCTGTCTATAAATCGTTCAGCTTCTGATTTTGAGTCCTGTGCCTCTTCCACCAGTTCAATAATTTTTCCGAAGGTCGTATCTTCCCCTACTCGATCTGCATTGATTTGGAAGGTTCCATTTTCCAGTATAGTCCCAGCAAACACCTTGGCATCCTTCTTTTTAGTAACTGGCAGGGACTCTCCTGTGATACTAGCTTCATTAGTATGACCCTCACCGCTTAAGACAGTACCGTCAACAGGTACTTTTGCACCGGTTTTAACAAGTAAGATGTCCCCTACCTCCACCTCATCCACTTCAACCTTTTCAAACTCTCCGTTATCCATCTGCTTCAAAGCACTTTCCGGAGCCATTTCCGTCAATTCCTTAATAGCTGATCTGGTTTTATTCAATGTTCTTTGTTCAAGATATGATCCAAACAAAAACAGGAATGTCACTATGGCTGATTCTTCAAAGTTTCTTATTAGGAAAGCCCCAACTACTGCAATAGTTACCAGAACATCAATGCTGACCACTTTAACCCGCAGAGCCTGATACGCTTGTATAGCGATTGGGGCTACTCCTAAAATAGATGCAATGACCAATGACCACAGGAAAATTTCTGTGTTCTCGAAGCCTAATTTGCTTATGAATGCAGTAGCAATTAGAATCGCACTCATAAGTGTTAAGTGATTTTTTCTACCTAATATCTTTTTTTGCATACCTGCTCACCTCACTCTTCTCATAAAAATCACTTTGACAAAAAAACATTTTAATTTCGGTATGCCTCATCAACTTTTTCCAGCATGTTGTATACTGCTTCATAGCTTTCACAGACATCACCTGGCACCTTATAGTTAGCAGTTATTTCACGCAATTTTTTGAACTCCTCATCAAGATTAGGCTTTTCCGCTTCTGATTCATCTGTTTTTTTGAGGATTATGTTGAATACTTCCCTTACCTCATGAATTTCAGTATGATTATCTCCATGAACTCGAGCTACAATTGGAATGAATTGTTCTAATTTCTTAAAATACCTTTCCTTTGCTTTTGTAAATGTTCCATATTTCTTCATCACACATACTCCTTTCAAATTTTTATTTGACTTTTACTGTACTTTAATATTATCAAGGAATGAATAATAAAACATTGATATACATCAAAATTTTAAATAAATATGCCTCCATTGCGTTACGTCCATGAAGCGGATGATGATCTTTCCCGTTTCTTTTTAAGCTCTTCTCTGTTATCAAGGAATGCATTCCATGAAAGGATAAAGGCATCAATCAGAATGGCTTCATTACTCCTTTAAAACACACCCAAAATCTATCACTTTACCCGCCATCAAAAAAATAAAGAAACCCCTGAAAACAGCGTAAACAAGCTATTTCCAAGGGCAACTACATTTATTTTCTTGTCAGCAGACAGACGGTCTCCACGTGCGTTACCACATAACCTTTATATAAAATAGCAAATCGTACTGTAACCGGGGTAAATACACATTTACTATCCCCCCATTTTCACTTCTATAAGGCTCAATGTGGGTGCTAAATTTAGTAATATTCTTTCGAATTTTCATCTGGTTCTTGAGCTTCTTTCCCAGCCATCAAATCCTGAATCCATATTGGTACATTTTGTAGCGGCTTTCTTTCCTTAAGATGATTGATCACTTCTTCTATGTCTTCATCTCGCCAGAACCTATCTCGAATGTAGCATCTGCGGCAACAGTAATTCCCACTCTTTGATTTGTTCTCAAACTCGTTCCCACAGTAAAAACATACATGCTGATATATGATTGGATTCTTATGTTCCCATTCTCTTTTGCAATCTGTGGAGCAATAGGTTTTGGGACGCCCTTTCAGCTTCTTCTGATTAATCCGCTTCCCACAGTTTTTACATTGTTCTCTGAT
>JAWSUU010000085.1:0-10335 GCA_033549325.1 Bacillota bacterium
TCAATTTGATAAAAATAAATTCATGCTTAGAAGCATTAATAAAATTGCTTCTAAACATATTATACGAGGAGAGATAATAATGAAGAGAAAAGTAATAACTTTTTTAGTGGTGGGAGTACTAGCAATTGGATCAGTATCATGGTTTGCATTTGCAAACGCAGATATTTTCAGAAATGATGTTAAGTCAATAACTGAGAATGAAAAGGAAGAAAAGAATTTCAGTAAAGATATGATAAAAATCATGAAGGAAAACGGCTATAAGGATGTTGCAAAAGCTATTGAAAAAGATGATTATGAATCCGTAGATGAATTCATGAACAACATGACAGATAAAGACTATGAAAATATGATAGGAATAATGAAAGAAAATGGATATGGAACAATGGCTAAAATGATGGAATCAATTAGCAGAGAAGAAATGATTGATATGCATAATTCCATGGGTGGAGCAGAAAATTGTCATTAAAGCAATAATTTAATGATGGGAGACTGTATATGATTTAAATAGAGGGTTATATAGGCTGTAAATATAAATAATATAAATTATTCAATTTTAAGTAAATAAAAAATGAGAGGAGAAGTATAGCAATGAAAAAGATAATTACAATTGAAGGTATGAGCTGTGGACATTGTGAGGGTAGAGTTAAAAAAGAGCTGGAAAAAATAAATAATATAAAATCAACAGAAGTTAGTGCAACAGATAAAAGAGCAGTAGTTGAGCTGACTAATGAAGTAGAAGAAGAAAAACTTAAATTAGCAGTTGAGGAAGCTGGTTACACTCCTATTAAAATACAATAAGCACAAAGAAAATGCTACCGGAACTTTGGTAGTATTTTTCTTTACTTAATAAATAATTTATTTTACCCTTTTTTTATTAAGAACCTATATTAAGACTTATTAAAAGAGTATTTTAAGATTAATATAAACGTCTTAACTTATGAAATTAATAATGATATAATAATTAAATAGTTTGTATAGAAGAATTCTGAGTTAATAAATTAATAAAGAATAAAGAAAAATCATATAAGGAAGTGTTTTTAGTGGTTCAAAGAAAAAAAGACTTATTATTAATTGGAGTTAGTATTGCTGTTATAACTTTTCTTCATTATTATCCAATTTCTATAAAATGGGGTATTCATGAGTTCTACAGAAGACTTTATTATATTCCTATAATACTTGCAGCATTTAAATTTAGACTTAAGGGAGGTATCATTATTCCAATGATTATTGGTATTCTCTATGCTCCCTTCCTTTTTATATACTTTGGCGAAATAAATATAGCTATAGTAAACCAATTTTTAGAAATTATGATGTTTTTAGTTGTTGGCATAACAACAGGATTTTTAGTAGAATCCGATTTTAATAAAAAGAATTTATTAAAACTTCAAATTAAGAAATTAACTAATCTAGAAAACTATACAAGAAATATTCTGGATAGTATCACAAATGTTGTAATAGCAACAGATAAAGACTTCAATATACAATCTATAAATAAAGAAGGAAGCAGACTATTTGGACTGTCAGCTAATAACATGAATAAGAAGTTAGGTAGTATATTTGTTAACTATCAAAAAATCAAAGAGTTGATCATGAATGTTATGGAAAACGAGATCTATACAGAAAGTGTTGAAACTAGTTGTAGAACGAGCAATGATAGAATAATAGATGTAAAATTATTAATATATCCCTTACACAATATTATTGATGAAATAGAAGGTGTAGTAATAGTATTAGAAGACATTACAGAAATTAGAAAACTAGAGAGTCAAGTAAGAAGAGCTGAAAAGTTATCTGCTGTAGGGGAACTTGCTTCAGGAGTAGCTCATGAGATTAGAAATCCCATGGGGATAATTAAGACAATATCTCAAACTATAAATAAAGATATAAAAGAAAAAGATATAAATGAAGAAGATATAAACGAAGGAATGGAGATAATTATTCATGAGATAGATAGAGCAAATAAGGTTATTAAAGAACTACTAGACTTTGCTAAGCCAACAATACGACAAGTCAAACTATATAGTCTTGACAAACTAATAAAAGAAATACTTCTAATTACTACAAAGTATGCCCAACAGCATCATGTTCATATAAACTATACATCTAAGGAAGATGTAGAAATACTATTAGATACAGAGAAACTAAAACAGGGAGTTATAAATATAGTATTTAATGCAATCCAAGCAATGCCAAATGGAGGAAATGTAAATATCGAACTTAAAATTAAAGAAAATTGGGCTGAGCTTACCTTCGAAGATAATGGGACAGGTATACCTCATGAAAAATTAGAAAAGATTTTTGAACCATTTTATACTACAAAAAGGCAAGGTACGGGATTAGGATTATCAATAACTCATAGAATTATTGAAGAGCATAAAGGTTACATGGAGATCGAAAGCAAGTTAGGAAAGGGAACAAAAATAAGAATTAATCTACCCATTAGAAGGGAGGAAAAATAATGACTAAAAACATTTTAATAGCAGACGATGAAAAAAATATGATTTGGGCTATTAAAAGGGCTTTAAAAGATGAAAATTACTCAATATTTTCGGCTGAAAACGGTGAAGAAGCGGTTAAGCAGGTAAAGGCAAAGAACTTGCAACTAGTATTATTAGATTTAAGAATGCCTAAAATGGATGGAATGGAAGCCTTAAAAGAGATTAAAAAAATAAATAATGATTTACCGGTAATTATGATAACCGCCCATGGAACTATGGAGTCTGCTGTAGAAGCCATGAAAATTGGAGCTTTAGATTACATTTCAAAACCCTTTGATATAGAAGAATTAAAAGTTCAAATTAGAAAAGCTATAAATGTTGGCGATATGTCAAGACAAATAGAGTATTTAACAGAAGAGCTTCGTAATGCTACAGGGAAAATTATCATTGGAGATAGTCCTCAAATGAAGGAAATACTTGAGATGGTTAATAAGGTTTCAAAGAGCAAAGCCACTATCTTAATAACTGGAGAAAGTGGTACAGGAAAAGAACTTATTGCTAATGCAATACATTTTAACAGTGATAGAAGTAATAAACCACATATCAAGGTTAACTGTGGTGCTCTTCCTGAAAATTTGTTAGAAAGTGAACTTTTTGGTCATGAAAAAGGTGCATTCACTGGAGCTATAGAAAGAAAAATTGGTAGATTCGAGAGAGCCGATGAAGGTACTATATTTCTAGATGAAATAGGAGAGATTAGTCTAGCAATGCAGGTGAAACTTTTAAGAGTCCTTCAAGAAAAAGAGATAGAGAGAGTGGGGGGAACTGAAACAATAAAAATAGATGTAAGAGTTACAGCAGCAACAAATAAAAACTTGCTTGAAATGATTGATAAAGGAGAATTTAGAGAGGATTTATATTATAGACTTAATGTGATTCCTATTGAGCTTCCACCTCTTAGAGATAGAAAGGATGATATAGGAAGTTTAGTAGATTACTTTCTGGATAAATACTGCAAAGAGATAGGTAGAAAGAAAATGGAGATTAGTAATGATGCTTTGAGTTATTTAATTGATTATAAATGGAAGGGTAACATAAGAGAACTTGAAAATATAATTGAAAGACTAGTGATACTTAATCAAAAGGGAATAATTGAAAAGACAGATTTACCTAAAGATATACTATATAAGGAGCAAAAAAATTCAGACTTTATATTACCTATAGAAGGTATAAATCTAGAGGAAGTTGAACAAAGTCTTATAGAGCAAGCCTTAGAACAAACTGACTACAATCAAAGTAAAGCAGCAAAGTTATTAGGAATTACGAGACATACACTCATTTATAGAATGGACAAATACAATATTAATATCAGTAAAGAATAGATTAGTTAATAAACTCTATAGATAAACTAAATTTAATGATGCCAATTATTTACATCGAATAATTGGCATCATTTTTGCATATTATATAGATGATAATAAAGTGTGGGATTAGTTGGTAGAATCAGACGGGATTTGTTAGCACAATGACCCATAAAAGTATTAACTGATGAAGGAGGAAGTATGACACGAGGGGATAAAATTTTGATTGTCTTTGTTCTTGTAATAAGTATCTTAGGAATATTATTTATTTCATCATCAGTAATAAATGGTGATAAAAAATATGCAGTAGTTTCGGTAGATGGTATAGAAGTAAAAAAAATACTAGTATCAAAATATGACAATAATAAAACATACGGATTTGAATTTGAAAATGAAGTAGGTTATATCGAAGTCAATGAAGGTGCAGTAAAAATGGTTGAGATGAATGAAGAAATTTGTCCAGCTGGGATATGTTCGAAAACTGGGTGGATTTCAAAAAAATATCAAACGATTATATGTCTGCCAAATAAAATTGCTGTGGAATTTGTTAACAGTGGCGAAGAGGAACTAGACAGTATTTCATACTAGAAAGAAAAAATTGGCACGGTTATTGCATTTAATATTGACATAAACATTTAATAATAAGAAAGGTGGTTCAAATGAATATTAAAATTACAGAAGCAGGTTTAGAATATTTAGAAAAAAAGCAGTATAAAGTTATTACATTGGAAATTAAAACAAGTGGAGGAGGATGTTGCCCAACCTTCGAAATGGAGGAAATTTACTTTAACCCTCCTCAAAAGCTAGATGACTTTAATGAGTTTGAGGTCAATAACTTAAAAATATATATTGATAAAAAAGCAAAAGTAATAACTCCTGCATTGCAATTTGATGCAGAAAAAAAATTATTTTTCACGAATCTTATTGTGAAAGGCTTATCTCTCAAAAAACAAGATTAAAAGTTATAATTACTTATTCTAGAAAAAAGCTGAGGTTAATATATATTGTGCTATTTGACTCATACTATGTAGCAAATAACTCAAACAAATAAAAAATCATAACATTTTACCCCCTGACAGGGGTGAGGTAATATAAAATTAAATATGAGATTATTAATGATAGAGAAACAAGGAGAATATAAGTAAAAGTATTTAAAAAAATTAGGAGGCGAATAAGTTATGAAAAAAGAAATTTTAAATTTGTCAGGGATGACTTGTGCATCCTGTGCAAATGCGATAGAAAAAGCTGTTAATAAGTTGCCCGGTATTAAAGAAGTAAGTGTTAACTTCGCAACTGAAAAGCTAAATGTAGAATTTAATGAAAGGGAAACAGATATCCAGAAGGTAAAAGAAGCAGTAAAGAAAGCGGGGTATAGTGTACAGGAGGAAATAGATAAAAGTGTAAGGAAGATTACCATACCTATAAATGGAATGACATGTGCGTCTTGTGCAAATGCGATAGAAAAAGCTGTTAATAAGTTGCCCGGTATTAAAGAAGTAAGTGTTAACTTCGCTACTGAAAAGGCTAAGGTGGTATACGATTCTTCAAAAACAAGAATTTCCGAAATTAAGGATGCAATATCTAAAGCTGGGTACAAACCTTTGGAGATACAAACTGGTGAACAAATAGATTACGAAAAAGAACATAGAGAAAAGGAAAGAAAATCTTTATGGAAAAAGTATTTAGTAGCTGTAATATTTAGTGTTCCTCTTATATATATAGCAATGGGACACCTATTTGGAGCTCCTTTACCAGAAATTGTTAATCCTAGTGTTAATCCTCTCAACTTTGGTTTGATACAGCTTATACTTGTAATTCCAATTATATTAGCAGGGTATAGATTTTATACAGTGGGTCTTAGTAGACTGGTAAAGCGTGAACCCAATATGGATTCATTGATTGCAATAGGTACAGGAGCAGCATTCATATATGGAGTTTATGCAGTAGTTCAAATAGCTAGCGGAAATGTTGAATATGCTCAAGACTTGTATTTTGAGACAGCAGGTGTAATAATAGCGCTAATTCTTCTAGGTAAATATCTGGAATCAGTAACTAAGGGTAAAACTTCAGAGGCCATTAAAAAGCTTATGGGACTTGCACCTAAAACTGCTACAGTAATCCATAATGGTAAAGAGATAACTATACCTATTGAAGAAGTTGAAACTGGTGATATTATACTTGTAAAGCCAGGTGAAAAAATTCCCGTAGATGGAGAAGTAATTAAGGGTAGAACATCGGTGGATGAATCAATGATTACTGGCGAAAGTATTCCTATTGAAAAAAATGAAGGAAGTAAAGTAATTGGTGCTAGTATTAACAAAAATGGCACAATAGAATTCAAAGCTACAAAGGTAGGAAAAGATACAGCTCTTTCTCAAATAATAAAGCTTGTGGAAGAAGCGCAGGGTTCAAAAGCTCCAATAGCAAAGATGGCAGATGTTATATCAGGGTATTTTGTACCAATAGTTATAGCAATTGCAATAATATCTGGACTGGCCTGGTATATTGCAGGGATGTCGGTAATATTTTCCCTAAGTATATTTATAGCTGTTTTAGTTATTGCATGCCCGTGTGCACTAGGATTAGCGACACCAACTGCAATAATGGTCGGTACAGGCAAAGGAGCTGAATATGGAGTGTTAATAAAAGGTGGAGAAACTCTTGAATCAACTCATAATATTCAAACTATCATATTTGATAAGACCGGAACCATAACTGAAGGTAAGCCAAAAGTGACGGATATTGTTACAACTGGAATAGTTGATAAAATTGAGCTATTACAATTATCGGCTTCAGCAGAAAAAGGATCAGAACATCCATTGGGTGAAGCTATTGTCAATGAAGCAAAAGATAAAGAAGTAGTGTTTTTAGATGTTGAAAGTTTTAAAGCTATTCCAGGTCATGGAATAGAGGTAGTAATAAAGGATATAAAGATGCATTTAGGAAACAAAAAACTTATGAACGACAGAAATATAAAAATATCATTACAAGAAGAGTCTGATAGGCTGGCAGAAGAAGGTAAAACACCTATGTATGTAGCAATTGATAACAAACTTGCGGGTATAATAGCAGTAGCTGATGTAATGAAACAAAGCAGCAAGAGAGCTATAGAAGTGTTACATAGTATGGATATAGAAGTGGCTATGATTACAGGAGACAACAGGAGAACTGCAGAAGCTATTGCAAGACAGGTAGGTATTGATAGGGTACTAGCAGAAGTTTTACCTCAGGATAAGTCAAATGAGGTGAAAAAACTTCAGGCTGAAGGTAAGAAGGTTGCTATGGTAGGAGACGGTATAAATGATGCACCAGCATTAGCCCAGGCTGACATAGGTATAGCTATCGGATCAGGAACTGACGTTGCAATGGAGTCAGCAGATATTGTATTAATGAGAAGTGACCTTATGGATGTGCCAACTGCTATACAGCTAAGTAAAAAAACTATAAGAAATATTAAGCAAAATTTATTCTGGGCATTTGCGTACAATTCAGCAGGAATACCAGTAGCTGCAGGCTTACTATATCTGTTTGGTGGACCGTTGCTAAACCCTATGATTGCAGCAGGAGCAATGGGATTCAGTTCAGTATCAGTATTAACAAATGCTCTAAGACTTAAAAGCTTTAAACCTAAGCACTAAAGAAATATGGTGCATCGACTCAATGAAAATCTCGCCAACATCCGTAAGACGGTTAAGAAGTAAATCATGATAGAAAATGAAAATGTACAAGTTTAAAAAGAGAAATAGCTTATTTGTGTATTCTGTTCTGTGCCTGATCCTATAAAAGGTTTGAATGAAATCAAAAGGGTATGTAAACCTGAAGGAAAGATTATAATGATTGAACATGTACGAATTGAGAAAGAAAAATTATGAATTTATGCCAAAAACCTATTGACACAGAAAGATTTAAATGTTAAAGTAATTTTTAAGTATCGGAGGAAAGAATTATGAAAAATCTAAATAAGTCGTTTTTCACAATTGAAAAATTTTCTAGTAACTGTTGCTGTTGTTTTGTTTCAACTAAAACAACTCAATAGCAGTTTGTGCTGGAAAAAATAACGATGCTTTAAAAATTAATTACGAATATTATAATATTCATGTGCGTTGGTATTTTACCGACGTTTTTTTTATGTAAAACCCGGGTGTTCAAATTTTTAAAAAATTAAATTAAATCTTAGGAGGAAAAAAATGAATAAGAAAGTAATAATTATTGGTTTAGCAATTTTATTAATAGCATTTAGTGTAGCAGCAGTGATGTTTAATGATACAGAAGATCAGGACATAGTTGTAGGAACAAGTGGTGGTTACAAACCATACACCTATATGAATGAAACAAGCGAATTAACAGGTTTTGATATTGATGTTTGGAAAGAAATTGGAAAAAGAATCGACAGAGATGTTAGTTTTGAAACATCGGATTTTAGCGGTCTTTTTGGGAAATTAGATTCTGGGCAAATTACGACAATAGCAAATCAAATTACTACTACAGATGATCGAAAAGAAAAGTATGATTTTTCTGAGCCTTATGTATATTATGGTGCTCAATTAGTTGTTCAAGAAGAAAATGATAGTATAGTAGATTTAGAATCATTAAAAGGTAAATCCGTTGGTGTTAGTTTAGGTTCAAATTATGAACAAATGGTTAAGGAATTTGACAAGAATAATGAAATAGAAGTTATTACATATGAAAGTTTTCAGGGGTCGTTACAAGACGTATCAAATGGAAGAATCGATGCAGTATTAAATGATAAATTAGCAGGTTTAATAGCTGTAAAAGAATCAGGATTAGATATTAAATTAGGTGGACAACCTGTACAAATGCTTCACAATGCCTTTCCTTTTGATAAAAATGAAGCTAATAAACAACTAATTAAAGAAGTTAATCAAGCTATTAAGGAAATGTATGAAGATGGAACAATGAAAGAAATCTCACTTAATTATTTTCCTGTAGATATTACACAAAATACAGGTGAATAATCATGAATTTCGAGTTAGATCACTTCATAAAGGTATTTCCAGTTATCGGCAGAGCTCTGCCGATAACTATATCCATTGCAATTTTTGCCATGGCATTTGGGTTAATATTAGGTACACTAATTACTTTTTTAAGAAAAAGTCCATTCAAATTAGTAAATAGATTGTTTGATACTTACGTATCTTTTTTTAGAGGAACGCCTTTGATGGTTCAGTTGTTTATATTCTTTTTCGGTTTGCCGCAAATTTTACCCTTTTTCGCAATCTTGGATGCCTACAATGCATCTATTGTTGTTATGAGTATCAATGCAAGTGCATATATTTCGGAAATTATTCGATCTGCTTTAAATTCGGTAGATAATGGTCAATTTGAAGCGGCAGCATCAATGGGAATGACTAAAAGCCAATCAATGACAAGAATTATTTTGCCACAAGCCTTTAGAATAGCTATTCCACCCTTAGGTAATACACTTATCAATCTAATCCAAGGAACATCTCTTACTTTCATGTTAGGATTACAAGATATTATGGCTGTTGCAAAAATGAGTGCTGCATCAACCTATAGATTTTTTGAAACCTATATGGCTGTTGGTATAATTTATTGGATTATTACAACCATAGCTTCTAAAGGTAATAAATATTTAGAAAGGAAGTTAAATTATGAACTCAACTAAAAGGTTATTAGAGGTATCCAACCTGACTAAAAGTTATGGTGAGTTGACTATTTTGGAAGATTTTAAATTTTCAATAAAAAAGAATGAAATTGTTACAATTATAGGTCCTTCAGGTTCAGGAAAATCTACATTTTTAAGAACTTTGAATTATTTAGAACCTGTAGAAAAAGGTAATATGTATTTTAAAAACAAAACTATAAAAATGGATAAAGTGACAAACAAAGAAAAATTGGCTATAAGAAAAAATATTAATATGATATTTCAACATTATAACTTATTTAAAAATAAAACGGCTTTGGAAAATATTACTGAAAGTTTAGTAATTGTCCATAAAAAGAGTGAAAAAGAAGCAAATAAAATAGGTATGGAAATGCTTAAGACAGTAAATTTAGAAAACAAAGCTAATCAATATCCTCATCAATTATCCGGAGGACAAAAACAAAGAATTGGTATAGCAAGAGCATTAGCAATAAACCCAGAAATAGTTTTATTTGATGAACCAACATCTTCCCTTGATCCTGAGCTTGTTGGTGAAGTTATAGAAACGATAAAGCTTATGGCAAAAGAAGATTCTACCATGATTATCGTAACCCATGAAATGCAGCTGGCAAGGGAAATTTCAGATAGAATAATATTTATGGATCATGGAAAAATTGTTTCAGAAGGAACACCTGATGAAATGTTTAAAAAAACTTCAAATGAAAGATTAAGTCGATTCTTATCAAGAATCGCAATATAAAGATCATCTAATCTATAACCTGGCTTAAAGAATGAACTATAATTTTTTTATAATCAAAATAAACGTTATTACTTATGTAGTTAGTGTAAAATAGTTGTTGGACAAAAGAACAAAAAAATATAGAGAATTGCACTCCATTTGATATAATGT
>JAWSUU010000086.1:0-7963 GCA_033549325.1 Bacillota bacterium
CTCTACATTTTTTTGTCTAAAAAAATAAATGTTAGAGTTTTTACACCCCAACATTTATTATAGAACCTTTTTTGTTTTGTTAATTTAATCCAAGTTCTTTTAGTTTTTCTTCTGTCGGAATTCCTGTTTCAAGATTCCAACCCATACTTTCGTAAAATTCTTTAAGCATTACTTTTGTATCTGCTACATGTCCTTTTCCCAATCCGTCGGGTGCTGCCTCTGTAGTTAATCTTATAGGGAGTTGATCGTCTTTAATATCAAATCCTTCTCTATAATTAAACATTCGCTCTAAATTTATAATTCTTTCTGAAGCTTTTAACATATCTTTCAATCCAACATTTTCTCCTGTAGCTGCATTGTAAAGTCCCGTCCATGTGCTTCCTTTAACCGCAAGAGTTATACTTGCAAACAAACAAACTCCAAGTAAATTTGTAAGCATTGAAAGTTCCATAAATGGTTTAACCCACTTTTTATCTTTATCTTCAAAAGGAGAAACTTTTTCATTTATACCTAATTCCGATTCTGTATATCCAAAAGCATCTATTACAGAAGCATAAGGTCTTAGATGATCAGCACCTCTTGGAGAAATAACGTGAGATAAGGTTTCACCCTTACTTGCCCTTACTCCACAGGATGCTAATTCCATGCCTTTTACTGTAAAAATGTATTTCTTAGCTTCTTCTCCAATTTTTTCAGCTGCCTTTGCAGAGCCTTCTGCAAGTATATCGCCGTATCCTTCTCTTTTTGCAATTTTTTCTACTATTTCTACTAGAGCTTCTGCATTACCGAATTCTAGCTTTATTCCTCCTGTTGTTTCTTCATTTATTAACCCTTTTTCATACCATTCCATAGCTGTTGCTACTACCTGTCCTGCAGATATGGTGTCCATACCCATTCTGTTGCATATATAGTTTGCCATAGCAATTGCATTAAGATCATCAATGTAGCACTTTGACCCAAAAGCTCCTAGAGTTTCATATTCCGGACCTCCGCCAGATTGACCTTTATACTTTCCATCTTTTATTTCTGTGTGTCTACCGCAGGCTATAGGACAACCGTAGCATGCCCATGCTTTTACACCCAAGTTTTCATGATATGCTTTGTGTCCCAGTTTATCCATAGCATCAAAGGTAGTATACTGCCAGTTTTTAGTTGGTAATAAACCTAAAGCATTTATTGAATCCATAAACGATGGGGTTCCAAAAGGTTTAAGTTCTTCTCTTACAAAATCTTCAGCATCAAGTTCTTCTCTTGCTCTTTTAGCAAACTCTTTCATCATATCTTCATCAGCATCAACGAGTTTGTCACTGCCAAAAAATGCTAACGCTTTAAGTTTTTTACTACCCATTACAGCTCCAGCACCGCCTCTTCCTGCAGCTCTATGCTTGTCAATCATAATAGATGAAAAGTTAACCAAATTTTCTCCAGCGGGTCCTATTTCTGCTATCCTTATTTTGTTATTTCCAATTTCTTCTCTTATTTTTTCTTCGGTTTTTTCAGTATCGAGTCCCCATATGGTTACAGCATTTTTAAATTCTACTTCGTCATCTTTGATATTTAAGTATACCGGTTTATCACTTTTTCCTTCTACTACTACAACATCGTATCCTGCTTTTTTTATCATAGGTGCAAGGTGTCCGCCTACGTTTGTCATTCCTATAGTTCCTGTTAAGGGGGATTTAAATCCAATACATAACCTTCCTGAACAAGGAGCTTTAGTTCCTGTTAAAGGACCTACTGTAAATACTAAAAGATTCTCTTCACTAAGGGGTTCCATCCCGGGTTTAAGTTCATCATAAAGAATTTTTGCAGCAAATCCTTCTCCACCTATGAATTCTTTGTACCACTTTTCTGGAATATCTCCAGTGTTAAAGCTTTGATCTTTTAAATTGATTCTTAAAATTTTTCCTTTTTTACTCATGAAATCCACCTCTCAATTTTTTTTATAAATATTTTTAATTATTAAAATTAACCTATTAACTTATCCCTCCTTTATCAAAAAATAAGCAAAGGAGTATATTCAAATAAATGAATATACTCCTTTGCAAACACGGCAGGCTGAAGAGTTTCTTCTTCAACCCTTTCGTTCCACTACCCTAATAATTATGCCTTGAAATTATGCAGGAATAGTAGAATCGGAGCTAGTTATTCCTGTTAATTACATTATATCATATTTTTATTCAGTTACATAAGACACTAAGAGTTTAATAGTATTTTCCAAACCTTCATAGTGGGTTCTTTCCATTCCATGAGATGCATGAACCCCGGGTCCTATAAGGGCACATTTAATATTATTCCCAGCTCTTAGAGCAGCGGATGCATCAGAACCGTAGTACGGATATATATCTACAGCATGATTTAATTTCTTTTCTTCAGCTATTTTTATCAATTTATTTGTCATTTCATAGTCGTAAGGTCCGGAAGAATCTTTTACACATATTGATACATCATTTTCCGTACATGTAAGATCATCTCCTATGCATCCCATATCAACTGCAAGAAGCTCATCAATTTCTTCAGGTATGTATGATGCTCCATGTCCAACTTCTTCATATGTAGAGATAAATAAAATAAGATTATTCTTAGGTTTCATGTTGTTTTCATTTAAAATCTGAATAAGACTTAATAAGCAGGTCGTTCCACCTTTGTCATCAATATGTCTGGATTTTATAAATCCGCTTTCAGTTAGTGTGGTTTTAGGATCTATAGATATAAAGTCTCCTGCTTTTATTCCTAATTTTTCTACATCTTCTTTATTTTTAATATTCTCGTCTAGTCTTATTTCTAAATTTTCTTCATTTCTTTCTTTGTCTTTAGCATCTTTATATACGTGGGTTGCCGGTGAAGTAGAAAGAATGGTGCCGGTGTATTCTTTACCCCTTCTTGTATGTATTGAGCAGTATTCGCCATCTAAGGTTGGCATTAAATTACCACCAATTGAAGTAAATCTTATCATCCCTGTAGATTTTATTGATCTGACCATACCTCCTAAAGTATCTAAATGAGCTGCTATACCAACAGTATAGTCTTTGTTCTCTCCTTCAATTTTTATATACCCTGAACCCTTTTTGGTGTATTCCAGCTTATAACCTAAATCTTCAACCATTTTTTCAATATTTTTCATAATATCTTGACAGTAGCCGCTTGGGCTGGGGGTCTTTAGTAAATCTTCCAATGTATTAAGCACAAAACTTTTGTCCACTTTATATTCCATTTTTTCCTCCTGTTATATCTACTTATTAGTTATATTTATATTATACAATATATTTTTAAAAAAAATAATAAAAGCAGGAAAACTTTTACAACTTAAATTTTAGAAAACAAAAACCTATTTTTAGCATATTTAATTAAAGTAAATCCCAAAAAACTGTTTTTAAAATGTTATTAATTAACAGTATTGATATTATTTTCTTAAAGATATATAATATAAATGTGCATATGAAAGGCACGATTTGCATGGGTTTGTCCAAACAGCAAAACCTTTGAAAAGTTTCACAAAACATAATAATAAGTCACAGTTAAAAATAGTGTAGTTCTTCTACACTATTTTTTATTGTGCTTTAATTTAAATTTCTAATTTTTTTATTCTATACTGTAGAGTTTGCCTTGGAATTTCTAAAAGTTCTGCAGCACGACTTACATTACCATCTGCTTTGTTTAATGCTGTGAGAATTAATTCTTTTTCTTTTCTTTCCAGTGCTTTATTTAAAGGCTCTATCTTACCATTAGATGAATTTATTCCAAAATTATTTTCTGTAAAATGATATGGAAGATGTTCTTCTCTAATAATATCAATATCATAAATACTGGTTATTCCTTCTATAACATGCTCTAATTCTCTTACATTACCAGGCCAGTCGTATTTCATAAATATTTCCATAACTTCTGATGATATCTCTTTTATAAATTTATTATTTTTCTTGTTATACTTTTCTATAAAGAAGTCCAGAAGTATGGGTAAATCGTCTTTTCTATCTTTCAAATCCGGTACTGTCATTGAAATTACATTAAGTCTGTAAAACAGGTCTCTTCGAAGTTCTTTTTTTTCTAAAATATTTTTTAAATTTGAATTATAGGCTGCAACTATTCTAACATCTACATCTATAGTTTTAGCACCTCCGACTCTTCTAATTTTCTTATCCTGTAAAACTCTAAGAAGCTTTGCTTGAAGTTCCAAAGGCATGGAATTTATTTCATCTAAAAAGAGAGTGCCTCCATCTGCTAGTTCAAAAAGTCCCGGTCTATCATTAGCTCCAGTAAAACTTCCCTTTACGGAGCCAAAAAGAATACTTTCTAATAAATTTGCAGGAAGTGCAGCACAGTTTTGAGCAATAAATGGACTGTCTTTTCTACTACTAGCATTGTGAATAGAATGTACAAAAAGTTCTTTTCCAGTCCCGGTACTTCCTCCGATTAAAACCGGAGAATTTGTTTGTGAAGCCTTAAAAGCAAGAGTTTTTAATTTAAGCATTTCTTTATTTTGTCCTATTATATCCACAAAGGTAAAGCTGGTGCCGTTATTTTTATCCTTTTTCTTTTTACTCTTAAATTTAGGCTTGTACAGTTCAGACTGTAAATCTATTATTTTTTCAGATAGTTCTTTTACAGTAGTGATATTTTTTGATATCTCAATAGCACCTATTATTTTTTTTCCGGATCTTATTGGTAAAGATGAGTTTATGGTAGATATCTTATCCCCTTTGTAATTAACAAACTCCTGCTCCTTATTCATAATACTGGTAAGAGTCTGCATAGATTTAAGTATAGTACTGGTCTCAAATGTTAACGAAGGATATATTTCTAAAATATGTCTTCCTATAGCTTCTTCATCTTCTATTCCATCATGGACTCTAGCCGCTTTATTGTAGTATACTATTCTTCCTTTTTCATCTACTATTTGAATACCTTCATCGATATAGTCTAAAATATTCATTATAGCATCGTAGTATTTTTCTTTCATTTTCCCTCCTAAAACTCCTTCACCTTAGTTACTAGTGCTTAAAATTCGGCACTTCATGTCTAAATTAAGAGCTTATATTTATAAGCCCTTAATTTATCTCTATATGTAAATTGTTTATTGTCTTTTCTCCACCACTTAGTTTAAGTGTATATTCTAAGTCTATATTTCCTTTACCGTCTTCTTCTACTTCTGATTTAAATTTTGTTGTTAATACTTCAAGATTCAACTGACCGTAGGGTGTCAAATAAGCACTCTTGTGTTTTTTTCCTTTTTGAAAGGTCATATTTGATGCACTTAAACTTCCTGATTTTTCCATTGTTAGCATGTCACCTTCTAATACTAATTTTGTCTTTCCTCCACCTTCATCTGCCAACTTTGTATCTTCATATTCATAGCAGTAGCTTCCGTCCTTTTTATAAAAGATTCCTTCTGTGAAAAGTTCAATTTTTTCACCTTCTGAGTGGTCGGTTTTTTGAATTCCTACGACTTTCATTCTTACGTCCTTCATAATTTCACCGCCTTATTTAATATTTTTCTATTTCAACTTCTTCTACTTCGTTAATTTCCATATTTAATATATTCCCACCAATTCTTCTGAATTTTTCTGGAGCATCTGAAACAAAAAATCTTCTTATTGGGGTTTCTGCACTTTTTCTGAGCATTTTTTTCTCTGTTAGCATTTCTTTTAATGCTTTTGCCGTCTCGTATGCCGGGTTTACTAAGGTTACTTTATTACCTAGTACCTTGTTTAATGTATATCTTAAAAGTGGATAATGGGTACATCCTAATACCAGTGTATCTACTTCGTGATCCATCAACTCTATAAGATATTTTTTTGCTGCTAATTCTGCAACATCTGAATCTTCCCATCCTTCTTCCACTATCTGAACAAATAGAGGACAGGGAGTTCCTATTACACTTATTTCTGGATTTATCTCTCTTATTCTATCTTGATAGGCGCTGCTTCTTACTGTAGCCGTAGTTCCTATTACTCCTACCTTTTTATTTTCTGTTTTTTCAACTGCTCCCTTTGCTCCAGGGTCTATTACTCCGATTATAGGTATGTCAAAGCTTTCCTGAAGATTTTTTAAAGCTATTGAGCTTGCAGTATTACATGCTACTACTATTGTTTTAATGTCGTACTGACTTAAAAATCTTACATTCTGCTGGGAGTATTTTACCACCGTTTGTGGAGATTTTGTCCCGTAGGGTATTCTTGCTGTATCTCCAAAATATATTATATCTTCAAAGGGCATCTGTTCGATGATTTCCCTTAGAACTGTCAATCCGCCAACTCCTGAGTCGAAAACTCCAATAGCTCTTTTATCCATATTTACTCCTTGTTTTCATTAATATTGTTGTAGTCCTAGTATATCAAAATTTGGATAATTGACAAGTTTTTGTAAATGTTTTAATTGAATATAAAAAAGAAGCCGTAACATTAGGGAGTATTTTTTAGATGCTTTAGAAAATAATGTTAGGCTTTTTTTTATTTAGTTTTATTTTTTTCTAATATTTCAGCAATTTATTCATTAAATTCCATTTTTCTATAGCTGATACTTAGGCATTTAAAATTTGATTAACAAATATATTTACTATTTTTTTGTCGAACTCTTTACCTGAATTTTTCACAAGTTCATCGATTGCTTTATTTTTTTTCATTTTTTTCTTGTAAGGTCTATCAGAAATCATGGCATCATAAGCATCAACAATTTTTACAATTCTCGATTCCAAGGGGATATTAATCCCTTTAAGGTTTCTTGGATAACCTGTGCCATTAATATTTTCATGATGATGCAGTACTATTAGGGCTATGTCGGAAAATTCCGGTACACTATTTAAAATTCTATAACCTACTTCAGTATGTTTTTTAACTTCATTGTACTCATCAATAGTAAGTTTTTCTGCTTTATTTATTATATTGTAATCAATAGCTATTTTACCTATATCATGTAGTAGTCCTGCCATTTTTAATAACTTTATTCTTTCTTCACTAAGTTTCATAGCTTTACCTATACTGTATGATAGTTCACTTACTCTTTTAGAGTGCTCTTCCTCTTCTTTGTATCGTTCATGTAAAGTAGTTAGCATAGTTAAAACAACTTTTCTTTTTTTACTTTTGTCATCAAATATTTTGTCTTTGTACATTATATCTTCAGCATCTTTCTTAACCTTATCAATATCATATTTATTATCTATCTTTGTACTATATCCTAATGCCACTGAGATCTTTAACCCTTCTATTTCTTTCTCTTCTACATTTTCTTTAATTCTTTTAATAATGTTTTCAGTGTATTTTTTTTCACAACTTGGTAAAAGAATAGCAAATTCATCCCCGCCCATTCTAGCTATAATCTCATCCGATCTAAGTATACCTTTTGTTGTTTTTACAAAGCCTTTTAAAATTTTATCTCCTACATCATGTCCAAAGGTATCATTTATAATCTTAAGTCCATTAACATCAGCTATTATTATTGATAAGGGAAGATTCCTTTTTGTATCTAATCTTTTTAGTTCTTCATTAAAATATCTCCTGTTATATGCTCCAGTTAGCTGGTCTCTGTAGCTTAAATACTCTATCCTTCTATTAATTTCTTTAATCTCTGATATATCCATAAATGTGGATTTTACAAATTTTTCCTTGTTAATTTCCAATATACTACTCATTACTTTAACATCTATTTTTTTGTTATTTACTATAAACTTTAATTCTAACTCATTATCTTTTCCATTCATTTCCAATTTTTTTATATGAAGGTAAAAAGCATCTTGAAATTCCGGTGATATATGTTTGGTAATATTGTCGCCTTTTTCTAATTTTTTACCAGGGGATATCATTTTATTAAATGAACTGTTAAACAATTCCATTCTCCCTGAGGATTTATAAATGACATATCCAATCGGGGCATCAAAAAATAAGGACTTGAATTTATTTTCCGATTCTTCTAGAACTCTCTGTATTCTTATTAACTCTTGATTCTGATATACTAGCTCTTGATGATA
>JAWSUU010000086.1:7973-10316 GCA_033549325.1 Bacillota bacterium
ATTTCTTCCGCCAGTTCATTTACTGATTTTATATTAATTAATTTTTTTGGATTCACTTGATTATTTATTATTTCTTTAATTTTTGTTTTTAAAACTTCCTTATTTTCCAGTTGCAATTTTATAACCCCCTTGGCTAACTATTAATATCGGAAATGTTAATTACTACACCAACTGCATAAATAGGCTTGCCATCTTTGTTTCGTTGGCTAATTTTTCCTCTGTCGAAGAATTTTTCGTAACTCCCGTCTTTTTTTCTGATTCTATATACTGTCTTCCATTCTTCAGTTTTTCCTTCCATGTGATTTCTCATTGTTTCCATAGTTTTTTCATAATCTTCAGGATGAATTAAATCACATATTTCATAAATATCATTTGGAAATTCTTCGGGACTATATCCTAACATCTCTGCTTTCATATCATCATATATAACTTTATTATTTTTAATATTCCATTCCCACCATGAAATACGACCAGACCTTAATATCTGTATTATCCTTCTGTTATATTTATCGGCTTTATCTACCTGTTCTTTATAATTGTTTATATCAACAAAGGTGACAATAACTCCTTCTATTGAATTGTACTCTGTTCTAAAAGGTCTTATTCTAGTTAGCCAGTGATTTCCTTCTTCGTCTTTTATTTCCTTTTCTATCCCTTTCAAATCTTCAACTACTTTATTAATATCTTCTAGTAATTCCGGATAGTAATTTGATACGGATATATGGGAAATAGGTCTACCAATGTCTGTTGTCATTATATTAGTAATTTTTGACACTACTGGTGTTATTCTTCTAATTTGAAGTTTTCTATCTATATATAATGCTCCTATTTGAGTGTTTTTTATTAGATTATCTAAATCATTATTTAAACTTACCAATTCATCTATCTTTATTTGATACTCGCTATTTACGGTGAAAAGTTCTTCATTTACAGATTGAAGCTCTTCGTTAGTACTTTGAAGCTCTTCATTAGATGCTATTAATTCCTCGTTAGATGATTGTAGTTCTTCATTAGATGTCTCAAGTTCTTCTACTGTAGCCTGTAAGCTTTCTCTTGAACTTTTGAGTTCATTTTCAAGATACTTTATTTTTTCATCTGTTTCTTCTTTTTCCTCTACTTCTTTTTTTATTACATTTTTTATCCTATCATCTTTTTCAACTTTAAAAGATATTAAATAATATTCCTGATTCTCTAAATTTATTATTTTCCCTTCAATGGTCAAACTTTTTTCCTTTAATTTTTTTAATCCGATTATTTTTTCAAATATTATATCTTTTTTTTCTTTTTTTAATCTTCTCATTATGTTATTAATATATATCGATAAATCTTCAGATACATTTGATGATATATTGGTTGAGAATCTCCCTGGATTTATAGATAAAAATCCAGACACATCATTAAAAACTTGTATAATATTGTCATTCTCATCTAAAACTACAGAAGGCGGCAGAACCTTATTTAAAGTTTCTAAAATAAGCCTATCGAATTTTACAGGTTTATACATATATCTATTTGTTTTTGTGATTCCTAGATTTACACTTAAAGAATTATTTATGTGAACTTTATCCTCAATACTGGTTTTATAACCTTCTTTGTATTTGTAGAGTTTGTTTTTACTGTTTACTATTTCAAAAGCTTCCTGTATGTTTCCCAGGGATTCACTTGTTCCTAGCATTAAATACCCGTTTTTATTTAATGAGTAGTAAAACATCGACATTACTTTTTGCTGTATTTCCGGTTTTATATATATGAATAGATTTCTGCATATTATAAGGTCAAGCTTTGAAAATGGTGGATCCTTAAGAACATTGTGCTTAGCATACACTACCAGATTTCTTATTTTCTCACTTATTCTTCGACCGTTCTTTTCTTTGACGAAATACTTTTCTATGTATTCTTTCTTAATATCTGATAAAATACTATCGGGATAATAACCTTTACTAGCTATGTCTAAGGCTTCTTTGTCTATATCTGTACCAAATATTTTAATTTCTACGTCAAGATTATTTTTTTCCTTATATTCATTTAATAATATTGCAATAGAATATACTTCTTCTCCAGTTGAACATCCTGAGGACCAGACTCTTAAAATTTTTTTTGAGTAGTCAAGCTTTGGAATAATTTCTTTTTCAAGTTGATCAAAAGCTTCTTTATCTCTAAAAAATCCGGTAACTCCTATAAGCATTTCTCTATAAAGAATTCCCTTCTCTTCTTCGGAATTTTTCAAGAATTTGATATATTCCTCTGTTGAATTATATCTTTTTACCTTAATTCTTCTTTCTATTCTCCTTATTATGGTGTTTTCTTTATAATATGAAAAATCAATTCCCGAATGATCTCTAA
>JAWSUU010000087.1:0-10201 GCA_033549325.1 Bacillota bacterium
TCAACTTCTTATATTATTAAGGATACAAAACTATACAGAACTTTTTTATATTTAGCCTGAATTATTCATCATAATTCAGCCAACGATGTTCTGAGCCGCATAATTGCAGGGTTTTTATCTTATTACAACTTTCACTTAAAAAGTGAAGCTAAAACTATAGAAAAAGAGTCCCAACTTTGTTAAAATGAAGTCACCATAACCACCACAAACAAAGGAGGAACCCTTATGTCTAGTTTAAATGCACTTCAATTAGAAAGCAATAGTAAAGTTAAAATTAATTTCGCCGGAGGCGATTTATCATCAGATTCTGGATTGCTTATAATTAAGGAATTTGCCCATAAGCTTGGCTTTCAAAAGCTAATCAAAAAGTTGTTTAAGACTAATGATGATTCCAAACGCACCCATAAGGATGATGAAAATCTTTGCCAGATGATCTATCAGATTTTAGCTGGATATTTCAATGATAATGATGCCGACGAACTCACTAATGAGCCTGTTTTTAAGAACATTCTAAATAAATCTACCTTAGCTTCACAACCTACTTTATCACGATTTTTTAATCGCATGGATACTAATACTTTAGATCAATTGGATGAAATAATTAAGGAACTAAGAAAACTTGTCTATCAGATAAAAAAACCTGAAATGGTACTTTTAGATCTCGATTCTACCTTGCTTAAAACCTATGGGAAACAAGAAGGTGAAGGTTTTAACTTCCACTACAGCGCCCATGGATACCATCCGTTATTATGCTATGATGGCTTAACAGGAGACCTTCTTAAAGCTGAGCTTAGAGACGGTACGGTCTACACTTCAAATGGGGTTGTTGATTTTATGAAGCTCTTACTGGATGAGTATCAACAAACTTATCCAGATATTGCTTTGTATTTGCGAGGTGATAGCGGTTTTGCAGCACCTGACTTGTTCAAACAATGCGAAACCAATGGCGTTTCTTATGCCATCAGGCTCAAGGCAAACCAGAATCTCTACAAGCTGGCAAGTCATGCAAATGATCTGCTAGATGAGCTTACTTCTGAGAATAAGGTAGATTATGCTGTGGTATATGATGAGTTTTTCTATCAAGCAGCAAGTTGGGACTATCCCAGACGAGTCATCGTAAAGGTTGAGAAACCATCGAATCAGTTTACTTACCAATATTCTTTTATCGTCACCAACATGAAGCTTAAACCTCATGAAATCCTTCGGTTTTACTGCAATCGAGGAACTATGGAAAATTTCATCAAGGAATGTAAGAACGGTTTTGATTTTTCATCTACCAGTAGCAATGACAAAGTTGTGAATTCAAACAGACTGCAGCTTCATGTTCTAGCGTATAACTTGTTCAATTTGTTTAGACGGTTAGTCCTTCCTGCAAATATGAAAAAAATGCAGATTGACACCATTCGCTTAAAGCTAATTAAGGTTGCAGCAAAAGTAGTTAGGTCAGCAAGATATATTACATTCAAACTTTGTAGCAGTTGTCCCTATCAAAAAGAATTTTATAAAATCTTTGAAAATATAAAACGAATTCCAAAGTTGGAATAACAAAAACAATGAACCTTGACAGTTTCAAAAAACAAAAATAATTTTTGCGGGATAGGTCTGCCCTTTTTTAGGAACTTTCTCGTGATACAGGTTTTTGAAACTGATAAAATTAAGTTTTGAAGGTCGAAACACATTTTCTAGACCTTCATGAATAATTCAGGTTTATTAATAATTGAAATCATAAAAGAAGCTTTGATTCTTTTCGGTTATTAGTTGAAATCTTGAAGATGTATCAATATTCAACCAGTTTTTATCAATAGTCTTTAGTGGAGATAGAGCATCCCTAAAATGCATGGGTATTATAACCTGTGCATTTATTTTATTTGCAAAATACTTAACACCTAAATCGTAATTTTCCTCTAATCTTGGATCAACTGGAACAAAAGCTATATTTATTTTGTTTCCGATTAATTTTTCGATTTCTTTTTTGTAAGATACTTCCTCGTGGTGCTGAGCATCTTTTGAGTCGCTATTCCATTTCCACCAGTTGAGATCTCCACTGTGAAATAATATTAATTCATCAACATAAATTAGAAAAGATACTCCTTTATCAGTTGAACCGAAAGTTTCAACTTGCAATGTCTTATCTATGTGATATCTTTTATCTTCAATTACATAATCAGGATTTATATCTTTCGGTGCATTTATATCATCTTCCAATATATATCGCACATTATACTTTTCATTCCAATCGTATATTTTTTTAGTGAAATGATCTCCATGATTGTGAGAAACTAGTACGTAGATATTTTTATCACTGTAATTTTCTAGATCAATAGGATTTTCACTTGTATAATAATCGATTATAATAAATGTGTTTTTTGTTTCTATAGTAAATCCGCTGTTGTATAAATACGTAACTTTACATTGATTTTTTTTCATTTTTTTAATTGCACCAACCTTTCTATATTTATTTTATTATATTCAAAAAAAATCGATAGGTCAAAATTTTTTAAAATATAATCCGAACACTTGGAAAAGGTTTTCACAAGTGTTATAATAAAACTATGTTATTGAATTAACAATTACTAGCATTAATAATAATCATACTACATATTTATTTATTAATCACTCATCAATATGACAAATCACATATTTTAAAAATCCTAAATGAATTACTTAATATAAAACTAAATAAATTTTAAGAAGGAGTGTATTGTTATGGTTGAAAAAACCAAAACATGTAAATGTACAGAAGAAACTGACGAAGAAAAGCTTTCGAAAATTTCGGAAATCATCGAAGAGTATAAGGGAAAAGAAGGAAGCCTTATACAAATACTCCATTTGGCTCAGGGAATATACGGACATTTGCCAATTGAAGTACAGGAACATATATCTAAAAAGACTGATATTCCTTTATCAAAAATTAGTGGTGTAGTAACATTTTATTCTTTTTTTTCTATTACACCGAGAGGGGAATACACTGTTAGAGTCTGCTTAGGTACGGCATGCTATGTAAGAGGAGGAAAGAAAATATTAGAAAAATTTAAAGAACTTCTCGATATAGATGTCGGAGAAACCACAGAAGATAGAATGTTTACTCTAGAGGTAATGAGATGTATTGGAGCATGCGGTTTGGCTCCTGCTATAACTATAAATGACAAAGTATACAAAATGGTAAATCCTGATAAAATCGAATCTATTCTATCTGAGTATTATAATGATTAAAGTGAGAGGTGATAGTTTATGAAAGAAACAACATGTATATATAAACCAGAAGATTTAGATCAAATTAAATCAAAATATAATAAAAGTATGTCTGGGTATGATTATGAAGCACTTGTTTGCTCCGGAGCAGGATGTATTTCTTCTGATTGCGGTAAAGTTATGGATGCTTTACTAGAAAATCTTGAAGCAAATAACTTAACGAACAAGATAGCAGTAAAACAAACGGGTTGCATGGGTACCTGTGATATAGGACCGGTTATGATAGTTATGCCTGAAGGAGTTTTTTATACAAAGTTAGACTCTGAAGATATACCTGAAATAGTTAAGAATCACTTTTTAGAAGGAAATATATTAGAAGAAAAAACCTATTACGATAAAATTAATAAAAAACATGTTACTCATATAAAAGATATAGATTATTTTAATAAGCAGATAAAACTAACACTCAAAAATTGTGGAAGTATTGATTACTCTTCTCTTGAAGAATATATTTCTCGAAAGGGATTTTACGGTGCAGCTAAAGCTTTAAGTGAGATGTCTCCTACGGATGTAGTTAATGAATTAAAAAACACTGGTTTGAGAGGCAGAGGTGGAGGAGGATTTCCAACAGGAGTAAAGTGGGAAGCTGGATTAAGAGCAGAAGGTAAGGAAAAATATCTTGTTTGTAATGCGGATGAAGGAGATCCTGGTGCTTTTATGGATAGGAGTTTACTAGAAGGAGATCCTTATGGAGTTATAGAAGGAATGATTATCGGAGGATATGCTATAGGGGCAAACAAAGGATATGTTTATGTAAGAGCCGAATATCCTATAGCAGTGGAAAGATTACAGGATGCAATAAAAAAATCTAGAGAAGCTAATATACTTGGAAAAAATATATTCGGAAGTGGATTTGATTTTGATTTAGAAATAAGAATAGGAGCGGGTGCTTTTGTATGCGGCGAAGAAACTGCTTTAATGGAATCTATAGAAGGAGAAAGAGGAGAACCTAGACAAAAACCTCCGTTTCCTTTTCAAAGAGGATTATTTGATAAACCAACTATAATAAACAATGTTGAAACCTTTGCAAATGTACCTCAAATACTTAGAGAAGGAAGCAACTGGTATAAAAGGTACGGTAGAGAAGGAAATACAGGAACAAAAGTATTTGCCCTTGCTGGAGCTATAAATAATACAGGAATAATAGAAGTTCCCATGGGAACCCCACTTGGAGATATAATTTTTGATATTGGTGGAGGAATTCCTAGAAATAAAACCTTTAAAGCTGCACAAACAGGGGGACCTTCTGGAGGATGCATTACTAGTAAAAACCTCAATACTCCGGTGGATTATGATTCTCTTAAAAAACTTGGAGCAATAATGGGTTCAGGTGGTCTGATCAGTATGGATGAGGATACCTGTATGGTGGATATGGCTAGGTTTTTTATGGAATTTGTTCAGGAAGAATCCTGCGGTAAATGTGTGCCTTGTAGAGTAGGAACTAAAAGAATGCTTGAAATTCTTGAACGAATTACTAAAGGGGAAGGTGAAGAAGGTGACATTGAGCTTTTAATAGAATTAGGAGAAACAATACAAGAGACAGCTGTGTGCGGTCTAGGTCAAACTGCACCTAATCCCGTCTTGAGCATGATAGAGAATTTTAGAGAAGAATATGAAGAACATATAAAATATAAATACTGTAGAGCTGGAGTTTGTGGTGATTTATTTATATCACCTTGTGAAAATGCCTGTCCAGCAGGAGTTAATGTACCTGGATACATATCATTGATTGCAGAAGGAAGATTTAGAGATGCTTATAATTTAGTACGAAAGGATAATCCATTTCCAGCAATATGTGGAAGAGTGTGTACTCATCCCTGTGAAAGTAAATGTAGAAGAGCACAACTTGATGAACCACTATCTATAGCGGATTTAAAAAGATTTGTATCAGATTATGTAATGAAACATGAAGAACCATATATGGACCTTGTTTTTCCAAAGAAAGAAAAAAGAATCGGTATAATTGGAGCTGGACCATCAGGATTAACCTGTGGTTACTATCTTGCTAGATTAGGGTATGATGTTGATGTTTTTGAATCTCAACCTATAGAAGGAGGAGTACTGGCTTTTGGCATACCGGAATACAGATTACCAAATGATATACTAGAACACGAAGTAAATCTCATAAAACAAGTAGGAGTCAAAGTACATCTGAATACAGAAGTAGGAAAAGATATAGAATTCGAAGATATTAAAGAAAAATTTGATGCTGTATATATAGCAACAGGAACACAATTTTCAAATAGGATTGGAATTTCAGGAGAAGAATTAAAAAATGTATATCATGGATTGGATTTCTTAAAAGATGTAAACCTTGAAAAAAATGTAAATGTGGGGAGAAAGGTTATAGTTATTGGTGGAGGTAATACTGCTATAGATGCAGCAAGAACTTCAGTAAGACTGGGAGCAGAAAAAGTAACTATATTATACAGAAGAACTAGAGAAGATATGCCTGCTGATGAAAGAGAGATAAAAGAAGCTGAAGAAGAAGGAATTGAAATCATGGAATTAGTATCTCCAAAAAGTTTCATGGGAACTGAAAAAGTTGACTCTATAATTTGTCAAAAAATGAAACTTAGTAAATTCGATGTTAGTGGTAGAAGAAAACCGGAAATAATAGAAGGATCCGAATTTGTAATAAAAGCTGACATGGTTATTCCGGCAGTAAGTCAATCTTCAGATTTACCGTTTATAGATAAAGATGAAGTGGAGATTACTAGATGGGGAACATTCGTAACGGATAGAGATACCTTTATGACTAAACTTGATGGAGTATTTGCCGGTGGAGACGTTGCAAGAGGATCAGATACAGCTATTACAGCAATAGCAGACGGTAAGGATGCAGCTGAAGCAATAGACAAATATTTAGGTGGAAGCGGAGAGCTTAATACTGGAGAAGATATTGAAATTCCTAAACCAACAGATGAAAAAGAAATAGTTGAACATGAAAGATTTCCTATGAATTTTTTAGATCCACAAAAGAGAATAAATAATTTCGATGAAGTTGCTGTAGGATTTCATAAATTAAATGCTATTGCAGAAGCTATGAGATGTTTAAGATGCGATAGGAGGATATAGGTATGGTAAATTTAAAAATAAATAATAAGGAAATTAGCTGTAATGAAGATTTGACAATAATAGAAGCAGCAAAAGAAAACAACATCTTAATTCCTAATCTATGCTATCTTGAAGATGTACATAAAATAGGTTCCTGTAGAGTGTGTGTTGTAGAAGTAGAGGGTGAGAAAAATCTACAAGCTTCATGTATGGTACCTGTAAGAGAGGGTATGGTTGTAAAAACAAATTCTCAGCGAGTTAAAAAAGCAAGAAAAGTAGTATATGAACTTATGCTTTCGGATCATCCTAGTGAATGTTTAAGTTGCAGTAGAAATCAAAATTGTGAATTTCAAGAGTTAGGAGAAATGCTCAAGGTGGATGAGTCCAGATTTAAAGGAGAAGTTTCGAAACCATACCTGGACGAATCATCTCCATCTATAGTAAGAGATGCATCCAAATGTATACTATGCAGAAGGTGCGTTACAGTATGTAATGAAATACAGGAATTAGGTATTATCAATCCACAAAATAGAGGGTTTAAAACTGAAATAGGACCTGCATTAGAATTACCGTTAAATAGTGTGAATTGTAGTAACTGTGGTCAATGTACAGTCGTTTGTCCTGTAGGAGCATTGTATGAAAAAGATGCTACTAAACCTATATGGGATGCTATATTTGATGAAAAGAAAAGAGTTGTCATTCAAACAGCTCCTGCTATTAGGGCAGCATTGGGAGAAGAATTTGGTTATGAAGCTGGCACATTAGTAACAGGAAAAATGGTATCTGCATTAAGAGATATTGGATTTAATGAAGTATTTGATACTAATTTTGCAGCGGATTTAACCATTATTGAAGAAGGATATGAATTTCTAGGAAGAGTTAAGAATGCATTAACAGGAAAAGATTCAGTTTTACCTATGATTACAAGTTGTAGTCCGGGATGGATAAAGTATGTAGAACACGACTTTCCTAAAGAGCTGGGTCATGTATCAAGCTGTAAATCTCCTCATATCATGTTGGGTGCTTTAGCAAAAACCTATTATTCTGAAAATAAAGGCATAAATCCAGAAGATGTATTTGTTGTTTCAGTAATGCCTTGTACAGCTAAAAAATTCGAAATATCAAGACCGGAAATGATGAACAATGGGTTAAAAAATGTAGATGCAGTATTAACAACTAGGGAACTTGCAAGCATGATAAAAGAAGCAGGTATAGATTTTAAAAGTTTACCCGATGATAAATTCGACGATCCTCTAGGTTTATCTTCGGGAGCAGCAGATATATTTGCAACAACCGGTGGTGTAATGGAGGCAGCCTTAAGAACTGTCTATGAAGTAGTCACTGGTAGAGAAGTACCTTTTGATAAACTTAAAGTAGAACCAATAAGGGGGTTAGAAAAAATAAAAACAGCTGATATTACTATAGAAAACCCGCTAGATGACTATAATTTTTTAGATGGTGTAACAGTAAAAGTTGCTGTTACAAGCGGTTTGTCAGGTGCAAAGCAATTAATGAAGGAGATAGCTGAAGGTACATCACCATATCACTTTATAGAAGTTATGGGGTGTCCGGGAGGATGTATTAGTGGTGGAGGACAACCGAGACCTTCAGATAAAGATACTGTAAACAAGAGAATTCAAGCTATATGGAGAGAAGATGAAGGAAAAGAATATAGAAAATCTCACGAAAATCCAGCTATCAAAAAAATATATGAAGATTACTTAGATAAACCACTTGGACATAAATCACATGAATTACTACATACAAAGTATACTCAAAGAGGAGTATTCAACGAATATATTTAGCGATAATTATTATAAAATCCTGATGAAAATCAGGATTTTATTTTTTTGGAAAATAATATATAATATTAACTGTCTAATAAAATAACAGCAAAGGATGAATAAATTGAAAATAGTATGTATAGGAGACAGTTTAACCTACGGTTATAGAATTAGAAGATCTAAAACCTGGATAAACTTATCTGAAAAAAAATTAAAAATTAATATTGAAAACAAAGGTATCAGTGGAGATACTACCGGTGGTATGCTGGCAAGATTTAGAGAAGATGTAATTTTAAAGAAACCTAAAATAGTTTTTATAATGGGGGGAAGCAACGATATAATAACTGGCGCAGATTTAGGAGTACCTCAGTCCAATATTATGGCTATGGTACATCAGGCAAGAGGAAATATGATTACTCCTATTTTAGGATTACCTACAAAAATAGACGTAGATGAAGTAATAGAAGAATGGTCTTCTTTTGCAGATTATGAAAAAATATCCGAACAAATAAACAAATATAATAACTGGTTAAAGAGATTTTCAAAGGCATTTGAAATAGATTACATTGATTTTAATACTTTCATAAATAGACTATCTGAAAAAGAAGTACACAGCATTTATCTTGATGGTCTTCATTTTAACGATAAAGGACACGAATTGATGGCGAAAATTTTCATAGAAAAAATTAAAACTTATCTTTAATTTAATGTAACAAGTTCTCCTAAGAGTATATTATAGGCTGAGATGGGTATATATTCAAATACATTGATGAATGCTATACTGTATAAATTCAGATATAGGAGAGATAATATGGTTATATTAAAAAAAGAATATATAAATATTTTAATAGTGATTGTAGTGATATTATTAGGATATTTAATATTTATAGGAAATAGAAATGAAAACAATATAGAAGATAATGAATTGATAGGAGAAGAAATAGACCAAGAAATAGGAAAGGAAGTTGATGTTATGCCAAATTATGATAAAGGGAAGTTTAAGGAAATTTATTTAGCAGGTGGATGTTTCTGGGGAGTAGAAGCATATTTTGATAAAATTATAGGAGTTGAATTTACAGAAGTCGGGTATGCTAATGGTAAAACTGAAGAAACCAGCTA
This sequence comes from Bacillota bacterium, assembly GCA_033549325.1. Lineage (GTDB taxonomy): Bacteria > Bacillota > Clostridia > Tissierellales > Dethiosulfatibacteraceae > UBA8670. The sequence continues at coordinate 9,213 of JAWSUU010000087.1, forward strand.
TCAAAAGATTGATGATACGGGACATACTGAAACTGTAAGAGTTGTATATGATCCTGGTATTGTAGAACTTGATAATATTCTTGAATATTATTTTAGAATAATTGATCCTACAATTTTAAATAGGCAGGGTAATGATATTGGAACTCAATATAGAACCGGAATATATTATAAAAATGATAAAGATAAAGACGTAATAGAAAAACATATAGAAAAGATAAGTCCCAATTACGACAGTGAAATAGTAACAGAAGTAGAGCCTCTTAAAAACTTTATTATAGGAGAAGAATATCATCAAGATTATCTGGAGAAAAATCCAAATGGTTACTGTCATGTTAATCTAAGTGATATACCTAATAGAAAACCGGAAATTAATCCAAATGACTATAAAAAACCGTCAGAAGAAGAAATTAAAGAAATGTTAACGGAAGATCAGTATGAAATTACTCAAGGGAAAGGTACAGAGCCTCCTTTCAACAATGAATACAATGACAATAAAGAAAAGGGTATATATGTTGACATAGTTACAGGACAACCTCTTTTTAGCTCTAGAGATAAATATGAATCAGGAAGCGGCTGGCCAAGCTTTACTAAACCTTTAGATAAAGGACTTTTAAAATATTTAGAAGACGAATCTTTAGGAACGGAGAGAATCGAAGTTTTAAGTATAAGCGGAGATACTCATTTAGGTCATGTGTTTAATGATGGTCCTGTGGAAGAGGGAGGATTAAGATACTGCATGAATAGTGGATCCCTTAAATTTATTCCTCTGGATGAAATGGACGAAGAAGGGTATGGAGGACTAGAAGTATATGTAGAATAAAAACTATAGCTAGAGGTTTTAATCTCTAGCTATAGTTTTATTTTTAATTTATCTTTAATTGCAATATAAAATGCACGCTTTTTCGAAAAAATACATTCCATAATATAATGTTTATTTTTTAGCTAGTTTTTAGTAGTAGTAGCTGTGTGAATTGTGGTAAACTCTTTGA
>JAWSUU010000088.1:0-9973 GCA_033549325.1 Bacillota bacterium
ATCTTAATCACAGCATTAGTTTTCACAGGATGTAGTGGAAATGATACAAATGAACCGATTGAAAATGACCCAAGTGAAGAAGGTGATGCAGAAAATTCTGATGAAGATGTTGATAATCAAGAAGAAGCAGAAGAAGAAATAGCTCAGGAAATAGTTTTTATTATTGGGGATGAACCGACATCTCTTGATCCTGGTCTAGTTTCAGATAGTACACCATCAACAGTTTTATCAAATACCTTTGAAGGATTGACAACACTTGATTTAGACGATAATCCTATGCCTGCTATGGCAGAAGATTGGGAAATCAGTGAAGATAAATTAACATACACTTTTAATCTAAGAGATGATATTCTTTGGAGTGATGGAGAAGAGGTTACAGCTTACGACTTTGAGTATGCTTGGAAAAGAGTAATTGATCCTGAAACAGCAGCTGGTTTCGGATATTTTTTGCTTGAGCATATACAAAATGCACAAAAGTATTATAACGGAGAAGTTCCAATAGAGGAAGTTGGTATAAAAGTAATAGATGATAAAACTATTGAAGTGAAACTTGAAAACCCAACTCCATATTTTCTGAATTTAACCGCTACATGGACTATGTTCCCAGTAAGAGAAGATGCTGTTAATTCAGGAGAAAATTGGTTTAAAAATCCAGATACTTTTATAGTTAATGGACCTTTTATGGCTGAAGAATATAATCAAGGTGAGTATATCTCATTAGTTCCTAATCCAAATTATTATAATGCGGAAAAAGTTAAGCTTGAAAGGATTAGATTTGATTTTCTTGAGGATCCAAGTAATGCTTTAGCTGCTTTTGAATCTGGAGCTGTTGACGGTTCTGAAATAGTACCAAGTGCAGATATACCTAGATTAAAAATGGAATTAGATGGATTTTATTTATTACCTTATGTTCAACATATATGGATAAACTTCAATACTCAAGTAGCTCCATATGATGATGTTAATGTAAGAAAGGCTTTAACTTACGCAATTGACAGAGAAGCTTTAGTTACTCAAGTACTTCAAGGTGGACAGGTTCCAGCTACAGGATTAGTTCCATATGGAATAGTTGTTGATGGGAAAGATTTTAGAGAAGAAGGAGGAGATTATGGAATACCTGCTTCAGGAGATGTAGAAAAAGCAAAAGAGTTCTTTGCTATGGCTGGTTATGAAAATGGCGAGGGATTCCCAGAACTTGTAATTAAAGACAATGGAAAATCATACATAGAAGTTGTAAAAGAAATGTGGGAAACTAATTTAGGAATAGAAGTAACCATTGAAGAAAAAGAATTTGGTGTTTACTTGCAAGAGGTAAAGGCTGGAGATTATACTGTATCAAGAGGAGGTTGGACTGGAGATTACGGTTATCCAACAGATTACTTGAGTATGTATACTGAAAATAGTGGCGTTAATTTTTCCCATTGGTATAATGAAGAATATATGGAAAAACTTGAAATGGCTAAGACATCAGATGAAGAATCTGAGAGAGTTGAATTAATGCATGAAGCTGAATCGATTTTTATGGAAGCTATGCCTATTGCTCCGCTTTATTATGCAACTTCACCAATGCTTGTTAATCCTAATCTTAAGGGATGGCATCAATCTCAACTGGGGTATTTGTTTTTTAGAGATGCTCAAATCGTAAAATAGGAGATTAAAATGGGTATTAAATTATCAGATATAACATATGAAGAAGCAAAAAAGTTATTAAATGAAGATACTATAATAGTTCTTCCTATAGCTGGAGGAACTAAAGAACACGGGTATCATTTACCTCTAGGAACTGATATGTATGTTGTTGACTGGATTGTTGAAAATCTTGTTGAGAAGTGCGACATTGTCGCACTTCCAACTATTTCTTACGCATATTATCCAGCCTTTGTAGATTATATAGGTAGTGTTTCTATTTCCGCAGATACTTTCATAAATCATGCAAAAGATGTGATATTAAGCTTTGCTAAATTTGGCATCAAGAAATTCTTAATAATAGATGGAGGAGTTTCTACACATAATCCCCTTAAAATATTATCAAGTGATTTACATAATGAATGTGGTATTTTAGTTGGAGTTACAGATATCATAGGTCTTGGTAGTGAAGTAGAAGAAGAAATATTAGAGCAGAAAAAAGGAGGACATGGAGACGAGTCAGAGACTTCTTGTATGCTTTACATAAAATCGGACTTAGTAAAAATGGAAAAGGCAGTGGAAGAGTATAGAGAAGGAATAGATGGAGCATATAGCAACGGAGTAAAAAAAGTCTATGTAGCAGGTAAAATGGAGACACCTCATGGCATACATGGTAATGCTAAACTTGCAAATGAGAATAAAGGTAAACTCATAATGGAAGCAAAGTTGAATGATATAATTCGCTTTATAAACAGCTTCTCAAATTATAAGGTTTAGCCATGAGTAATGATTTTTTAAGTAAACATGATATTACCTACAATATAGGAATAAATGAAAAAGTTACAAGAGCCAAGGGAATGAAAATTTTTACTGAAGGTGGAAAAACATACCATAATTTTAATGAGATTACTGTTTTGTTGGGATATGACAATATAGATTTTACTAATAGAATCAAGAAAGTTTTAGATACCGGTATATATTCCCCTGTAAAAGGATATGATGAGTTAAAAGAGAATCTTTATAAAAAACTTATAAAATTGACAGATAAAAACTTCAATAAAATATTTCTAAGCACAAGTGGAAGTGAATCAATTGAATGGGCTGTAAGGATTGCAAGAAATTATACTGGTAGAGATACCGTTGTTGCTTTTAAAGGTAGCTTGCACGGAAGGACATATATGGCGGCTACTTTATCTGGAATTGATAGGAGAAAAAAGGGGCTTGGTATTGAAGCACCTGAAATTATACATGCAAATTATCCTAATTGCAAAAGATGTTTTAAGGGTTTAGAATTCGATAATTGTGATTATGAGTGTATAAATAATATTGATGAAGTACTGGATTTAAACAATAAAAATGAAGTTGCTGCTGTTATTATTGAACCTTTTACTGGCTCAACAGGTATTGCTTTTCCACCTAATGGATACTTAGAAAAATTAAAAAAGTGGACAAGAAAAAAAGGAGCTGTTTTAATATTTGATGAAATCCAAACAGCAATTGGTAAGACCGGCAAGATGTTTGGATATGAAGATTCAGGAGTAATTCCGGATATACTTGTTTTAGGTAAAGGCCTTGGAAATGGAATGCATATTTCAGCTTTGATGACAAATCAAGAATTAATAAAGAATATGGATGGCAGAATAATGGCAGGAGGTACAGGCTCAAATCCAATCTGCACTGAAGCAGCCAATGCAGTATTAGATATAATAGTTGATGAGGGTCTTCTTGAAAAAACGAAAGTAATAGAAGAGTTTATGACAAATAATCTTGAAAGACTAAAAGATAAATATGGAAAAATTGATAACTTCAGGGGGGAAGGTATAGTATACGGAATTGAATTTGTATATGATTCAAAGGATAGAAAACCGAATGAATTGATTGTTAAAACAATAGTAAGTGATTCGCTAAAGGAAGGTATAATTCTAGGCTCATACAAAAATGTTCTTTTCTTTAGACCCCCGTTATGTGTTTCTTTAGAAGAAGCTGAATTGTTTATAAAAACTATAGAAAAAATATTAACTTCTGTATAAAACTCATTATATAGCAATTGATAGTTATTTTAAAATACATCTACTAGGATTTTATACTGTAGATGTATTTTTATGTTATTTCTGTTAATTAAAAAAGTAAGCCAATAGGAATGGGTAAGGTAAGCTGCCTGAAAAATCACATTATATTAAATAATTGATAAATATCTTTTGTTTATTTTTTTTTATTGCGGGTAATAAATATATTGAGAGATAAAAAAACAGGAGGTAAATAAATGAGTAATTATCATGAACCAGTGGAGTCGTTAGACGAACACACTAAAAATTGCACGAGAGCATTAAATAGTTTAAAAGAAGAGATTGAAGCAGTAGATTGGTACAATCAAAGAGTAGCAGCAACGAAGGATGAAGATTTGAAAAAAATCTTAGCACATAATAGAGATGAAGAAATAGAACATGCTGCTATGACCATAGAATGGTTAAGAAGAAATATGGACGGTTGGGATGAAGAGTTAAAAACATATTTATTCACAGAAGCACCTATTACAGAAGTTGAAGAGATAAAGGAATCTGGAGAAGAAGATTCTTCTGGAAATAGGGATTTAGGAATAGGAAAATCAAAATAAAGAGAGAATTTTCATAATTTTAAAGAGAAAGGAGATTTTTTATGTTAAAAAGAAATTTGGCTCCCATATCTGATGAAATGTGGGAAGAGATAGATAATAGAGCAAAAGAAGTAATATCAAACTACTTATCAGCTAGAAAAGTAGTAAATGTAAGCGGACCTCATGGTCTAGATAAAAATGTTGTAACTGAAGGTAGATTAGAAGCTTTAGATTGCAAGGATGATGATGTTTCTGCTGGAATATATAAAGTAAAACCTCTAGTAGAATCTAGAATTGAATTCGAGTTAGATAGATGGGAAATGGATAATCTAGAAAGAGGAGCAAAAGATCTAGAATTAGAAAATCTTGAAGAAGCTGCTAAAAAGATAGCTTTATTTGAAGAGGAAGCTATATATAAAGGTTTTAAAAATGGAATGATCGAAGGCCTTAGTAATTATTCAGGTCAGGAAAAAATGAGCTTTGGTGAAGATGGAGATGAGATATTAAAATCAATATCTAAAGCTGTAATAAAATTAAACAAAGCATTTACTAAAAAACCTTATGCTCTAGTTGTAGGAGATGAAGCCTTTGAAAGATTAAATCAAAATTCTAAAGGTTATCCACTGATTAAAAGAGTTGAAGAATTAATAGGAATGGAAGTTATTTATTCTCATGTAATAGATGGTGCTTTCCTAGTTCCTTATAATAACGAAGATTTAGAAATGACTATTGGAAGAGATTTTTCAATTGGTTATCAAAATAGTGATAATAAAAAAGTTAGATTCTTTATAACTGAATCCTTTACTTTTAGAGTATTAGATCCAGATATAATTATTGAATTTAGCTTGTAAAAAAATAAAAAATAAACACATGAATATCCCGGCAAATTTGCCGGGATATTATTATGAGTTCTTCTTATCTTAGTATCAGTATTGGTTTATCTATATGGTGAACAACCTTATTAGTAACACTACCCATCATAAACCTTTTTCGTTCTTTCATGGTGTGGGTTTTCATAATTACTAAATCGTAATCCCCATTTTTTGCTTCATCTAATATAGCTGAAGCTGGATCTCCTTCTGTAAGAATTGTATCTGTTTTTATCCCTTCCCGTTGATATAATAACTCAACAAATTTTAAGAAGTTTGTATTAGCAGCCTTTTCCTGTTCGATGTATCTTTCTCTTAGGGATTTTTTATTAGGTGTTCTTGGATTGTCTTTTATCTGATCTTTTCCGGTATATCCTGGTAGACTGTTTTCATCAACAAGACCATGGTCGCCGAGAGGATTTACAATCCGACCATCATTTATTAAGTATCGGTTATTTGATTCTGAAATCACCTCTTTACTGTTGTCAACGTATAATAATGTAATTTTACTATCAAAATTTTTAGCTAATTCTACAGCTTTTTCTATTATGGGATATCCCTCAGGACTTTTCTCTACTGGGATTAGTATATTTTTCATTTTCTTTAATCCTCCTTTATATAAATTTAATCAAATATTTTGCATTATATTGAATACTTACCACATTCTGTAAATATTATTCAGTGATAGATTTTTGTGTATTTGCTTATATTTATATGTGCAGTGGGTAATATAATAAAGGAGGCTAAAAAAGGCAAATATATATAAGAATTTAATAAAAATTTAAATAAAAAGAATTAAGTACTGAAAAATTTGAAAGGAGATATTATGTTGAATTTAACAAGAAAATTAAAACACAATAAGATTTTGATTATTTTAGTTCTAGCTGTAATCTTCACTCCAATGAATGCTTTTGCACAGGTGGATGCAGATACGGTAGAATTGGAAGATTTGCTTCCAAAGTATAACAACTTTAAATGGACATATACTGGTTTTGCTGAGTACGGGCACGATATGGAAATCAACAGTATTATAGTAGAAGAAATGTCTACTCGTTATATGATAGAAGGTTCCGTACATGATATGTCAGATGGCGAAGCTGATTCAGATTTTTCTATTAATCTGGAGTATATTCTTCAGTCTGATGTGATTATACAAAACAAGGATGAAGAAATGATGATGGATTCTAAATATGATGAAATCGAGCTTCTTAGGACACCTTTAGATGAAGGCTCTACCTGGTATCAAGAAGTAGAATCAGATGGAGTGGTTACTACACTTAGGTCGACTATTACAGAGGTAGAAGATACAGATGATGGTGTGATTTTTACTGTAAGATATGAGGATATCAACAGCGATTATTACGAACAGAGAGAAATCCAATCAGGTGTAGGTGTGATATCTTTTGAAAGAATAATGATTGATGGGGATACATCTTACACTATGGGATATTCAATTAATGAAGAAATTTCAGGAGTAGACGTAGAAATAGATTTTCAAGATGTGGCACAAGGTCAATGGTTCACAGATTATGTATCCAAGCTTGTTACAATGAATCTAATTGATGGTTATCCAGACCAAACCTTTAGACCGAATGGTGAAATAACAGTGGCAGAATTTATTAAAGTAACTGTAGAGTCTTTAAGCTACTATCCAGAAGGAGAATCAGAGCACTGGTACGATCCTTATGTTTCAAAGGCAGTTGAGCTTGAATTGATAGAAGAAGGAGAATTTGAAGATTTCAATCGTCCTATCAATCGTGAAGAAATGACTAAGATAATTATCAATGCTATCGATGAAGAACCACAAAGTGGTCAATTGGAATTTTCTGATACTAATGAGATTGATGCAGAATACTTGCCTTATATATATACTGCAGTTGAACTAGGTATTATATCAGGATATCCATCTGACAATAGTTTTCGAGCCAATCAAGTTTCCACTAGAGCAGAGGCATCAAAATTATTTGTAATTTTAGTTGAGGATATGATAGAAACAGAAGCCTTCACTGAAGAAGATGCTGTAGCATTAGAGGCAGAGTTTGAAAATAGACTATTCCAGGAAACTGAAGAAGACAGCTGGGTTGTTTTAGATTTTGATAATAGAGAAGATCTAGTTGATTATTTTGCAGAAATTATGGATAGAGAGCTTGCAGAAAGCTATGTAGATGACTATTACGAGTATGTAGACGGAGAACTTACATTACCTCCTAAAGATGGTCCAGTAATGATTATTGAAGACCGTGATTATGAACTAGAGATGATTCATAGAAGAGCTTACAAACTGATCCAGGAAACTGAAACAGAACTGTACGGTCATTATACTATCACTATCACTTATCATTATGAGAATGAAAGATGGATTATAGAAGATCGTGATATAGAGATTCATTAATTAAGTTTATATGACCTGGAGTGTCTAAGGGTCTAAAAGAATATTTCAAGCGCAAGGAGGGACAATCCCTTGCGCTTTTTTTATTTTTCATTGATAGAGTATCTACCCTCTGATATACTTGTAGTAGACAAATTTTTACAAAAATTGAAATATGAATAGGAGAATACAACTTATGGATAAAAGCATATTAAAAAAGATTCCCGGATTTAGATCAGATACATGGTGGAAAAAGATAGTAGCTGTTTTGGGCTATGTATACTTTTTTTATATTACAGTCAATCAAACAGGTGTAACATTTTACGATAGAATCATTAATAGTTTACTGGTGATTGTAACTTATGGAACTGTTTTTGTATTAGTATTTAATGTAGGGAATATAAGAGATAAAATATATTTTTTTAATAGACCCAAAGGTAAGGCAAGGATATTATATATTTTCATAGGGATTTTTATTACAGTAGTTGTACTAAATTTTGTGATTTTAGGACTTACCAGTCTTAAATCAGAAGCACAGCTAGAATTTGAAGAAGAACAAAATGATGTTAGAATTGCTTCATATATGGATACCCGAATTGAAGGTATAGGACCCTTGGAGGAATTAACTACTGATGATATTGATAATCTAGAAGAAATAGTTACGGCTTATGAATCTATGACACCGGATCAAAGAAGCCTGTTAACACAAGAAGACAAACTCCAAAGGGCAAAAATACGACTGGAAGAGCTGAGAGAAGAGGAGTAGTCAATTGCTCTAGAACCCTACGATTGTCAGCTGGAGTTTGTACTGTAAAGGCAGGTTTAGATATGACTAGAAAGAGAAAGATAATGATTATTTCATGGATAGCAGTCTTTGTTTGGATGCTTCTTATTTTTTATTTATCAGCTCAAGTGGCGGATGATTCTAATGAACTAAGTATTGGATTTACTCAGATAATTTTAAATATAGTGGAGAAAATTGCTCCTGATTCAGAATTTGACGTAGGTGCTTTTAACCACATAATTAGAAAAAATGCTCATTTCTTTGTGTATTTAGTTCTTGGATTTTTAGTTTTAAATGCTCTCAATAGAAGTGGATTAAAAAGTATAGGCTTAGCTTTATTAATATGTGTTGTTTATGCTGTAAGTGATGAAATACACCAGGCTTTTGTTCCCGGCCGGGGACCGGGAGTTAGAGATGTATTTATAGATAGTGTGGGATCTGCAGTTGGGATTGGAATCTATGTATTATTTGGAAAGTTAAAGAGTCTTAAAGGTTCATCATAAGATCCTTCCTTTCACTCTGGATGACAAAAACGATGTCACTCTTATCGATGTCATCTTGAGACTGACTTAGTTGGATTACCATCGAAAGATCTTAATTTAAGTCTTAAAGATCCTTCCCTTTTTAGACTGAAGGCTGAAAGGGAAAATGAATTTTCAATTGACAATAATTTGCAGTAAGTATAATCTAAATATAGTAGGTGATTCGATGAATCAAGAAATGATTAGTAAAATAAAAGAATATCTTAAAGGTAAAGATTATATTATTTTTGCTTATATATTTGGCTCTGCTGTGAATAGTAAAGAAACTAAGTACAGTGATGTAGATTTAGCTGTTTATACAACAAAATCCGAAATAGAAACTACTGAATATTTAGGTATGAAGAGAGAGCTTATGGATATGACTTCTAAAGAAATTGATATAGTTATATTAAATAATGCAAGCCCTTTAGTTAAAAAAGAAGTATTTAATACTGGCGTAAAGTTATTTTCTAAAGATGAAGAAGTAGAATCTAATTTCATTGTTCATACATATTTTGAATACGAAGACATGAAAAAGTACTACGATATGTCTTTTAAAGCCATGGTAGAAGAAGTTAAAGATGAGGTAAATAAATATGGTAAAGAGTGATGTTTTAAAAAGAAGGTTAGAACAACTAAATATTTCATTAAGAAAATTAGAAAGATATAAAAACATATCTTTTGAAGAATTCATTGAAGATGATGTAATCCAAGATGTGATTGAATACAACTTATTTATTTCTATTAATATGATGGTTGATATAGCAATGCATATTGTTGTTGATGAACAACTTGGGCCTACTGACAAAATGGGAGAAGCTTTCGAGATTTTGTATAAGGAAAAATACATTAAAAAAGAAGAAATGATAAAGTATAAAAACATGATAGCTTTTAGAAATATTTTATCCCACGAATATGTAAAAATTGATAAGAAAATTGTATTTAATGTAATGAAAAATAATTTAGACGATTTTCGTAAATTCATTGTGTTTGTTACTGAAAGTTTTAAGTTGTAAGTAAAATTAAATCGAGGTAAGAATATGAATAAAATTTTTCTTATTTTTCTATCTATAACCCTAATAAATACTATGACAATGTATTCAAGTAGAAATATGAATAATCAAATTGGTGAACCTGAAATTGAAATTGTTGAGGAAATGCCGGAAGAAGACTCAATGACTGATGAAAAAGTTGAAGATAGTGTTACTACCA
>JAWSUU010000089.1:0-5846 GCA_033549325.1 Bacillota bacterium
CAAGGATGAGAGGTTGGGACCAGATATTAGCTCAACTAAATATATTTTTTGAAGAAATATTAGGTAGCTAAAAAAATAAAAAAATGTGGATTTATGGATAACCTTTTAGGTTACCCACAAGCCCCACATTACTAATGCTGCTAGTGTTCTATTTTTTTATTAAAATTTTAGAAGACTTGACAGCTTAATTAATATGTGTAAAATTAAAGTAAATTTAGAATTGAAAAACTTTGAAAATTACTTTATAAGTTTTATTTAATTTGTTTATATTTAATCCATCAAAATTCTTAAGAGGATGGATGGAACACAAAACTTTTCACACTACCAGACTACTATCAATTCTAAAAAAGATGATGATTAGTATTTTGGTCAATACCAGGCATCATCTGAATTAAATGGGTTTTATATAGTATAATACATCTAAATTTTATCGTTTATGAAGCATATTCCTCCACATCCGGGACCACCGTGAGTTCCAACAACAGCTCCAACTTCAACATCTATTATTTCTCCTATTTCGAAGCTTTCTTTGAGAGCTTTTTTTATACTTTCATGAAAATCAGGATCATCAGTATCAAGAATAAAGATTCTTTTATCTGATAAATCAAATCGACTATCTTTTACCCAATCTATAATCCATTTGATACCTTTTTTTCTTCCTCTAACCTTTGCTAGTCTTACAAGTTTTCCATCTTCTATTTTTAAAATAGGTTTAAGGCTAAGTACAGAACCAATAACTCCCTGAGCTTTGGATATTCTTCCGCCTTTAACAAGATATTCTAGAGTATCTACTATTATTATACTTTTAGAATTTCTTATATGTTCTTCCAGTCTTAATTCAATATTATCTATAGAAAGATCTCTTTCCACTAAATCAGCGGCAGCCAAAACTACAGCAGCTAAAGCTCCCGTTACCCCTCGAGAATCGATTAAGTGTATTTTGTCGGACTTGATAATATCCTTAGCTATTTCGGCAGAAGGAAAAGTGCCGCTGAATTCTTCTGCCAAAAAAATTCCTAAAATTTCATCTCCATTATCTAAAATTTCATTGAAAACCTCTACAAACTCTCCAGGATTTATCTGAGATGTAGTAGGTAATTTATCTGAATTTCTTAGTTTTTCATAAAATTCTTTATTACTAATTTCAATACCGTCTAAATAGGACTCCTGTCCAAAATTAACAGATAATGGAACTACCTTAATATTAAATTTGTCTACTAAATCTTTAGGCAAATCACATGTACTATCTGTAACAATCTTAATACTCATAAAAACCTCCGTAAATTATAATTTGTATTTTTTCTTAAAGTACTTATCTACGTTAAATAAAGCTCTAATTAAAACTTCTTCTTCGTCTTTAGGAATTTCCTGAAGGGTGTCCGCAACCATTTCTTCATGAAACTTACAATGGGCAATGTATGCATTCTGACCTTTCTCTGTCAGTTTTATCAAGACCTTTCTCCTATCTTCAGTAGATCTTTTCCTAAAAACATATCCTTTTTTTACCAAATTGTCTATACCGGTAGTAAGAGTTCCTGATGTAATCTTTAAAGCTTTTGCAGTTTCGGACATCGTTTTACCTTCATCGATACCGATATTTTCGATAATGTGAAATTCTGACATAGTTAAAGATTTAAATTCTCCTCTGCAAAGAAATTTTTCTTCGATTTTTAGTATGTCGTTAAATAGCTTTACTAAAATTTGATTTAATGAATTATGATTTTTCCTCATATATACCACCTAATTGCTTTGATAATCAAAGTATATACATATTATTAATAATTGTCAATATATATTAAGGAAAGTTTAATACTTTAATGAAATTCTAATTTTTAGTTAATGAAAATCAAAGTTAATGTATATATAATAATATCAAATACTATACAGGAGATGTTGTTATGGAAACTTTAATAGGAATTTTTCTGTTCTTTATATTTATATCAATAGCATTAAAAGTTAGTTTTTTACTACTAAAGGTTTTATTTGTATTAATTGGTTGTGTATTTCTATTCTCATTTTTACCATTTATAGCAATACCTGTTGCGGCAATTATTGGAACTTTCCTTTTAATTATGAGGATATTAATAATACCTGTTATTATAATCGGTGGATTATTAATGTTGTTGAAACTGATATTTTGAAAAATTATCCAATTAGAAAACACTTGTAAGAAATTTTACTTACAAGTGTTTTTTTATGTCTAACATGATATAATTAATAAAAATAAATAATTATAAGGATTGATTAGATGAAAAAAGAAGATTTTTTTAATCTTAGCTTAGATATAATGTGCATAATAGATGAAAATAACGAAATAGAAAATGTAAATAAAGCTTGTGAGGATATTCTCGGATATAAAGTGTCGGAAATAAAAGGAAAGAAGTTAACTGAATTTGTTCATCCTGAAGATGTTGATAGGGTCTTAATAAATATACATACCCTAAAGAAAAACAAAGAAGTTACGAATTCTGTAAGCAGATACTTAAAAAAAAATGGGAATTGCTGTTATTTAGAGTGGAGAGCAGCTTATCATAATAGGAAGATATATGCTACTGCTAGAGAAATAGAAGAAAAAATTCAAATAAAAAATAAATTGAAATCAAGTGAGGAGAATTTCAAAAACTTTTTTGCCACAACAGATAGTATGGTTTTTGTTGGTGATAAAAATTCAAATATTATTTATGTAAACGAAAAAGTTGAAGAAAGATTACATTATAACAAAGAAGAACTTATAGGCAAAAACTTTCTTGATATGCATGAGAAAGATAAGAGAGAAGAAGCGGGGAGAATTATTTCAAATATTCTAAAAACAAAAAAAGGAAAATGCCCTTTACCTTTAGTAACAAAAGAAGGAAAATTAGTTCCGGTAGAAACAAGATTATGGATTGGGGAATGGAATGATAGAAAATGTATTTATGCAACTTCTAAGGATTTAACAATAGAACTGGAGAATCTTCAGAAGTTTAATAAAATATTTGAAAACAATCCTACAATAATGCTGATTAGTTCTTATAAAACAGGAAAAATTACAGAAGTTAACGAAACTTTTCTAGAAAATTTAGAATATCAAAAAGAAGAAATAATTGGTAAAAAAATACAAGATTTTAAAATTATACCTAAAGAATCAAATCTATTGAACATTATCAATACATCAAGATATAATAGTAAAATTAAAAATATAGAGGTAACTTATAAAACTAAGAATGGTAAAGAAAGGTATGGATTACTCTCGAAAGAGCTGATTGAGAATCAAGAAAAAAAATATTTTTTAAATTCAATCATAGATATAACTGAGCAAAAGGAAATATCTAAATTATTAGAATATAAGAATCAATTTTTATCCATACTTATGGAAATAATTTTTAAATTCATAAATTATCCAACGGGAAAATCTTATAATTTTATCAATGAATCTCTTGAAACTATAGGAGAATTTGTAAAAGCAGATAGAGTATATACCTTTGATTATGATTTTAAGAATCAAATAACATCCAACACCTATGAATGGTGTAAAGAAGGTGTGGAACCCCAAATAGACTATTTACAAAATATTTCTATTGAGATTATAAGGAGTTGGGTAAAAAAACATAAGGAAGGCAGAATAATAAGAATACCGGAAGTTTCTAAATATAAAAGTGAGGATAAGGTAAAAGAAATCTTAGAAAGTCAAAATATTAAAAGCCTCCTATCGGTTCCTATGATGGATGAAGGAGAATGTGTGGGATTTGTAGGGTTTGATTCAGTCTTAAAATACAAAAAATATGATAAAACCGAAATAGATCTTTTAAAGCTGTTTGCACAAACCATAGTAGATATAAGAAAAAAAGATAAGAAAGAAAAAGAATTGATCAAGTCTTTAGAAGAGAAGTCAACGCTAATGAGAGAAATTCATCATAGAGTAAAGAATAATTTGCAACTTGTATCTAGTTTGCTTTACTTGCAAAGTTCTTATATAAAAAATCCTAAAGTAAAAAAAGCTTTAAAAGATACTGAGAATAGGGTAAAGTCTATGGCAATACTTCATGAAAAAATATACAGAGCAAAAGAAATTAATGAATTAAATTTCAAAGAATATATAGAAGAAATAATAAAAGAATTATTAAAATCTTATAAAATAGATAAAAGAATTAAATTATATGCCGATATAGAAGATGTAGACTTAAATATTGATATTGCAATTAACTGCGGTCTTATTGTAAACGAATTAATAACTAATTCATTACAGCATGCTTTCAACAACAGAGATAAAGGTGAAATAAAAATACTTATATACGCTATAAAGGAAGAAGTTTTTATAGAAATATCTGATAATGGAGAAGGATTCAATAAAAAATTTGAATGTCTAAAAAACAAAAGCTTAGGACTTCAAATAGTAGAAAGCTTAGTTATGCAGTTGAAAGGAAGTATTAAAAAAGAAGAAGTAAAGGGAACGAAATTTATTATTAAATTTAAAATAATTAGGAGAGACGAAAATGAGTAGAGAAAAAATATTAGTAGTTGAAGATCAAAATCTTATAGCACTAGAGATAAAAAAACGATTAGAAAACAACAACTTTATTGTAGCAGAGATTATAAGTAATGGAAAAGAAGCTGTAGATTATGTATCAAAACATGATGTTGACTTGATATTAATGGATATAATGTTGGACGATGAAATGGATGGCATTGATGCTGCTAAAAAAATCAATGAAAACAACGATATTCCAATCATTTATTTGACTGCTTACAGCGATGATAAAACCTTAGAAAAAGCTAAGGAAACAATGTCCTACGGATATATTATCAAACCTATAGAGGAAGATAAGTTAAAAATAAATATAGAGATGGCCTTAAATAAACATAGACTAGAAAAAATAGGGTTAGATGAAAATATGATGAAAGACAAGACTTTTTTAATAGAAAGAAAAATATCAATAAAAAATGAAGAAGAAATCATACTAATAAATCTTAACAACTTAATATACATTGAAGTTGAAGAAGGAGTAGTTTATTTTTATACTGATGAGGAAAAACTATCAGAAAAGGGAACTCTTAAATATTGGGAAGAAAAACTTGAGGAATTTAGGTTTTACAGATGCCACAAAAACTTTATAATTAACCTTAATAAAATAGAAAAATTAATTCCCGGGAAAAATAATTCATATTTATTAAAAATGAATAATTATAAAAGAGATATACCTATAGCTAGAGATAAAATTAAAGAAATAAAAGATATTATTACTATATAAAAAAGGTCAGACTCTAATTGAGCTAAGTTAGAGTCTGCATTATCTATTTGACATTGAAACCTTTAAATCTAGTTCTATTTTGAATTCCGTACCTACATCATTATCAGTATTTACATAGATTTTTCCATTCATGGTTTCTATTATTTTTTTTGAGATATATAGTCCTAATCCGGAACCACCATAATTTCTAGTATTCGAAGAATCCACTTGTGAAAAAGGTTTAAACAATTTATCTACATCTTTCCTGTTAATTCCTATGCCGGTATCTTTTACACTTATAAAAAGTTTGATTTTTTTTGCTGCAGTTTTTTCAAAATCTACAGTGACACTTACGCTGCCTTGTTCTGTGAATTTGATAGAATTATTTATTAAATTCCTTAAAACCTGCTGAAATTTTTTAGAGTCACCTATTAGGATTCTAGGTATTTTTTTATTAATATGGTAACTAAGATCCAAGTTTTTTTCTTGAGCAGTCGGTCTATTAACTAAAATCATTTCATGAATCATATCAAAAAAGTTGAAAGATTTATTTTTTAAATCATATTTACCAGTTTCTATTTGAGTAATATCAAGGATACTATTCAATACATTTAAAAGAGTATTAGAAGATATTTCGAT
>JAWSUU010000089.1:5856-9909 GCA_033549325.1 Bacillota bacterium
TAGACTTGTATTAGATAATAGTTTTAAGAAACCAAATATTCCATTCATGGGAGTTCTTATTTCGTGAGACATATTAGCTAAAAACTGAGTCTTCGCAATATTAGCTGCTTCCGCCTGCTCTTTAGCATGGACTAACTCTTCTTCTATTATCATCCTATTAATGGAATGATTGATATTTTCCATAATAATCGTAATATTTTGGATATCATTTTGAGTAAAATCAAATTTTTTTTCAGCTAATCCAATTATTGAAAAAACATCCCTACCTTCAAAAATAGGCACATATAAAGAATTATTTAATCCTTTAAATATAAAATTATCCTCTCCGGTACTAAATGGTTTCGGATTTAAAGTTGAGATAAGATTTTTAACAAATTTTAAATTTTTATTATCTAAGTTTCCAGCTTCCCCATAATCATTATTTAGATCATCAAATCCCTTTGAAAAAGATATATGGGTAATTTCTTCATTTTTTACATTGTAAAGCATAATAAATCCGTATTTACTCTCAGTAATTCGAAGAATTTCAGTTATTGTGTATTCAAGATATTCTTTTATTGAATTTGCCTGGTAATTCAATAAATTTATTATTGTAATATTTCTTTTTTCGTTTTTAATTTTTTCCTGCTCAGCTTTTTTTAAGCGGCTGTTGCTAATACGCAGAGCTTTTTCTCTTTCTATAAGCTTTTCGTTGTTACGGTTATATTCTTCCAAGTCTTCTGTAATATTGCTAAAATATAGGGCGAAATGTTTTCTATTTATACCCTTAATATAAACTCTAAACCAATTATTTAGATCAATAGAGTAAAACTTAAACTCTCCTATGGAATTATTTCTACACATTTCATCAATATTATTTAAAAATTGACTATTGGTGTTATTTATATTAGGAAGAAAATGTGAAGCTAAATTAGAGGGTTTGTTTTTTAAATTTAATCCAGTTTCTTCATAAAAAGTTTCATTGGATTCGAGTATTTCAAAATCCACAGGTTTATTATTTTTTAGGATTAGATAGTTATAACAATAAGCAAAAGGACCTTCTTTTATTAGAGACTCATAAAAATCTTGATTCAAATAATCACTCCTCATTGATTAATTCTAGTTTAAATAAAACTTCTTCAAATTTATCCAAATCTATAGGTTTCCAAGCATATCCATCACAGCCTAATTCATAAGATTGTTCAACGGTTTTTTTATCATTTAAAGCTGTTGTCATTATAATTTTCGTTCTATCCTCCTTATCAATAGAATTCTTTTTTTCGTAATTCCTTGCAGCCTTAAGGACTTTTAATCCATCCAACTTAGGCATCATTATATCTAAACACATCAGATCATATGGATTTTTTCCTTCATAAGAATCTATGAATTTTTCTAATGCTTCAATTCCATCTACTGCTACATGACATTCTCCATAACTCTGTAAAAATTTTTCCAAAAGTTTTCTTCCTATCATATCATCTTCTGCAATTAGTATTTTCATCTTCTTTTACTTCCTTTCAAGTCATTGAGGTGTTCAATTATTAAGGCAGGTATTTCTGAGATATTTTTTTGAACACCTACAGCACCGATATTAAAAGCTACTTTAGGCATGCCATATACTATACATGATTCTTCATCTTGACCTATAGTAAAAGCGCCGCTTCTCTTCATATTAAGCAATCCTCTGGCTCCGTCGGTACCCATACCAGTTAAAATAACACCTATACTTGTTGGACCGTAAAGATCAGCAACTGTATTAAACATAGGATCTACAGAAGGACAGTGACCATTTACTTTATCACCTTCATAAACTGATAATACTTTTTTTGTTCCTTTAGATAGCACTCTCATTTGAAATCCACCTTTAGCAATATACACATTACCAGCCTGTATTACGTCTCCATCTTCAGCTTCCTTAACATTCAAAGCACAATTTTTATTTAATCTGTCTGAATACATTTTAGTAAAAACCGGTGGCATATGCTGAACAATTAAAATTGGAGGCATATCTTTAGTAAAGGATTTAATTATACTGTATACTGCCTCAGTACCACCAGTTGAAGCACCTATTGCAATAATATAATTATTGCTTCTAAGATTTGGAGATGAAACTTTTTTTATGGCATGTCGTTTAACCTGAGATTTTTTGTTTTTTAATCTAGCCGTAGATGCTATCTTTACCTTTAATATCAGTTCTTTGTAAAATGATTCTAATTCGTTTTTATTAGATAACTTTGGTTTTTCTATAAAATCAACAGCCCCAGCATTTATTGCATCAAAAACTTTAATATCAGCGGAACTTATCATCACGACAGGTATCGGATATTGAGGAATTAATTTTTTCAAAAATTCAATGCCAGTCATTCTTGGCATTTCAACATCTAAAGTCATTACATCAGGTCTTAATTCAAGAATTTTATCTCTAGCTTCATAAGGATTATTTGCAGTTCCTACTACTTCAAGACTTGGATCCATTGCTAGTCCTTTTGAGATGGTTTTTCTAAAAAGCATAGAATCATCTACTACTAGGACTGTAATTTTTCGTCTAATATTCATAATTATACCTTTCTATATATAGAGGGAAGAACATATTTATATCTAGTTTCATCTCTTGGTATTGATTCAGAATGCCCTATAAATAAGTAACCACCGTCTACTGTATGATTATAATATTTATTAATTAACTCATTTTTTGTCTTTCTATCAAAATAAATCATAACATTTCTACAAAAAATTAAATGGAATTTTTTCTTAAAAGGGAAATTTTCGCTCATTAAATTAAATTTTCTAAATATTACTTCTCTTCGAATTTCATCCGAAATTCTGTATTTATTCAGACCAATCTTTTTAAAATATTTACTTTTCCACATACTAGGTAGCTTGCTTAGTGTAGTTTCTGAATATATTCCGTCTAATGCAGTATTTAAAGCGGTGTTAGATATATCAGTAGCTAGAATTTTGCTGTCCCAGTTCACAAAATTATTATTAAAATATTCCTTTAATAAGAAAGCAGTAGTATAAGGTTCTTCACCACTAGAACATCCGGCACTCCAAATTCTTAAATCTCTATCCTTAATAGTCTCTTCAAAGTAAGGTAAAACACTATTTTCCATAAATTCATAGTGTTTTTCTTCTCTCATAAAATAAGTATGATTGGTAGTTAATTTATCTATTAAATAGGTAGCTTCCTTACCGGATTTGTCTTTATCTACATATTCAAGGTAATCTGAAAAGTTATCAAAGCCTTTATTGACAATGACATTACTTAACCTACCCTCTATGAGATTTTTCTTTTTAATTAAATCTATCCCGTAGTATTTTTTTATGTATATTATTAAAGTCTGAAATTCTCGCTGGTTTATTTTTATCATAACACATCTTCCTTTATGTTAACAGTTATTATATATACAACCGACTTCATCAAAAGAAGCCGGTTGATTTTTAGTTATTTTAGTATTTACCAAAGTCCTCATCATCTAAATCAATAGTAGGTTCATCTTTCTTAGCTGATTTAGGTAGGGATTTGATTTTGTTTTTAGTTATACTTTCCTTTGCATTTTGTACCGAGCTTCTTAGTTTAAACTGTGCTACCATCTCTTTTAACATCTCAGCTTGAGAAGCTAACTCTTCACTTGCCGCTGCACTTTCTTCTGCAGTTGCTGAGTTGTTTTGTACAACTTCTGATACCTGTTCTATTCCGTCGTTTATCTGTGCTACTCCAGTTGCCTGCTCGTTTGATGCTGATGATATTTCTGATACCAGTTCACTTGTCTTGTCTATTCCTTTTACTATGTCTTCTAATGCTTTTGCAGTCTCATTAGCTATATCGGTACCTTTTTCTACATCTTTGATGGATCCTTCTATTAGTTTTGTTGTTTCTTTTGCTGCTTCTGCACTTCTTCCTGCTAAGGACCTTACTTCTTCTGCTACTACTGCAAAGCCTTTTCCGTGCTGTCCTGCTCTTGCTGCTTCTACTGCTGCGTTTAGTGCCAGTAGGTTAGTTTGGAAGGCTATGTCATCTATTACTTTGATTATGTTTTGTATATTTTGTGATGATTCGTTTATGTCTTTCAT
>JAWSUU010000090.1:0-9778 GCA_033549325.1 Bacillota bacterium
CGAATTATTATTCTGATAGGTGAATTAACTCAAAAAGAAATAAAAAAAATAAAAGATTACTATATAAATCCGGTAGATTCAAGAGAAGCTTCTCTCCTAAAACCCCTTACATTAGAGATAGCATATCCCGAACCACCGGATATTTCTATTTGTAATGGATTTACAGAGAATTCGACTGAAGAACTAAAAAAAATCATTGAAAAGTATTCTCTAGCTATGAATATGGATGATATTAAATTCTGTCAAAGTTATTTTAAAGAAAAAGAAAAAAGAGATCCATCAATTACAGAACTGAAAGTTATAGACACTTACTGGTCCGATCACTGTAGGCATACAACTTTTTCAACTAAGATCAATAGAATTGATTTTGAAGAAGGTATATTCTCAAAAAGAATAGAAAAATCATATAAAAACTATTTAAATTCAAGAAAATTTGTATACGATAAAAGAGAAAGAGATATAAACTTAATGGATTTAGCTACTATCAATATGAAAGAAATTAGAAAAAAAGGGTTACTTAATGATTTGGAAATATCAGATGAAATTAATGCCTGCAGCATAGAAGTTAAAGTAGATATTAATGGAAAAGATGAAGATTGGTTGATAATGTTCAAGAATGAAACTCACAATCATCCTACTGAAATTGAGCCTTACGGCGGGGCTGCAACTTGTTTGGGTGGAGCAATTAGAGATCCCCTTTCCGGCAGGTCCTACGTTTATCAAGGAATGAGAGTAACAGGAAGTGGAGATCCAAGAAAAAAGATAGAAGATACAATAGAAGGGAAACTTCCTCAAATTAAGATAACAAAAGAAGCGGCTAAAGGATTTAGTTCATACGGTAATCAAATAGGGCTGGCTTCCGGTGAAATTAGAGAATATTACAACGAAGGATTTTTAGCAAAACGAATGGAAGTAGGAGCGGTTATTGCTGCGGCTCCAAAAGAAAATGTAAAAAGAGAAAGACCTGTAACGGGAGATATTATTCTTCTAGTCGGAGGAAAAACTGGAAGAGATGGATGCGGAGGAGCTACTGGATCATCTAAAGTTCACAATGAAGAATCCATAGAAGAATGTAGTTCTGAAGTACAAAAGGGAAATCCACCTGAAGAAAGAAAGATACAAAGGCTTTTTAGAGAACCAGAGGTAAGTAAATTAATAAAAAAATGTAACGACTTTGGAGCAGGAGGAGTATCAGTTGCTATAGGTGAATTAGCTGAAGGTTTGAGAATAAACCTAGATTTAATACCTAAAAAATACGAAGGATTGGATGGTACTGAACTTGCAATTTCAGAATCTCAAGAACGTATGGCTGTATTAATAGATAAACAGGATAAGGAAGAATTCATTAATCTAGCAGCAAAAGAAAATTTAGAATGTACAAAAGTGGCAGAAGTAACAGAAGAAAAAAGACTAGTAATGACATGGCGTGGCAAAAAAATTCTAAATATCTCTAGAGAATTTTTAGATACAAATGGTGTAAGTCAAAATACAGATGTATTTGTTTCGGAACCCGATAAATTAAATTATTTTACAGATTTTAAAAGTAAAATGGACCTAGAATCTAAATTTTTGAAAAACCTAAAAAATTTAAATGTTTCAAGTCAAAAGGGATTGGTTGAAATGTTTGATTCTACAGTGGGAGCTGGAAATGTTTTGATGCCTTTTGGTGGCAAATATAAACTTACACCTGTTGATGGTATGGTATCTAAAATACCAGTTGAAAAAGGAGATACCAGGTCTTGTACGATAATGACCCACGGTTACGACCCTAACCTGGCTATTTGGAGCCCTTATCACGGAGCTATGTTTGCAGTTATTAGCTCTGTAGCAAAAGTTGTAGCTTTAGGAGGAGATTACAAAAAAATTAGATTATCTCTTCAGGAATATTTTGAAAGATTAAATTTTGATTCTAAAAAATGGGGAAAATCATTCGGAGCTTTATTGGGAGCCTATGATGTACAGAAAAATCTAAACATTCCTGCAATAGGAGGCAAGGATAGCATGTCTGGAACATTTAAAGATTTAAACGTTCCTCCAACCTTAATAAGTTTTGCAGTATGTTTGAGCAAAGTTGACAATATTATTTCTCCGGAATTAAAAAAAACAGGTTCTAAAATAGTTAAGATTTCTATTAAAAAAAGCAAAGATCTTACACCAAATTACGAAGACATGAAAACAAAATATGAAGAGATACATAAACTAATAATAAATAAAAAAATTATATCATCTTCAGCAATTGGTTATGGTGGATTGGCAGGTTCCATTAGCAAGATGTGTTTAGGAAATAAATTAGGATTTAAATTCGTTGAAAATTATAACTTAGAAAATATTTTTGTTCCTACATATGGTGATATAATATTAGAAGTAGAAGATTTAAAAGATTTAAGTAATCTGGAATACGAAATGATAGGGACAACTACTAAAAAAAATTTTATTAGCATAAATAATAAAAATATTAGTTTAGAAGAAATTAAAAAATCATGGGAAAAAACTCTGGGAAATATATTTAAAATAAAAGAAGATCATTATGGAGAAATTAAGGAATTTAAGTTTAAGAATCAAGAGAATTCTAAATTTAAAAGCATAAATATTGTAAAAGGAGAAAAACCTAAAGTATTTATTCCTATATTTCCTGGAACAAACTGTGAATACGACACAGGTAAAGCTTTTGAAGAAGCAGGTGGAGAAATAGTATATCAAGTATTTAAAAATCAATCTTCAAAAGATATAGAAGAATCTTTAAGAATGATGTCAAAAAATATTTCCAGATCAAAAATAATAGCTATACCAGGCGGATTTAGCGCAGGAGATGAACCCGATGGATCTGGTAAGTTTATAACTTCAGTATTCAGAAATCCTAATGTATCTAATTCAGTTATGGATTTAATAAAAAATAAAGATGGATTAATGATAGGCATTTGTAATGGATTTCAAGCATTGATAAAATTAGGGTTGCTTCAATACGGTGAAATAACAGATATAAAAGAAGATTTTCCTACTCTAACTTTTAATAAAATAGGAAGACATATATCAACCTTTGCAAAAACAAAAATTACTTCGGATTTATCACCATGGTTGAGTGGATGTAGCTTAGGTGATGTACATTACATTCCGATATCTCACGGAGAAGGAAGATTTGTAGCAAATGAAGAATGGATAAAAAGATTGGAAAGAAATGGACAGATATCAACTCAATATGTAGATGATAATAACAAGCCATCCTATGATGGAGAGTTTAATCCAAACAGTTCTTTTTATGCTGTAGAATCTATTACAAGTCCTGATGGAAAAATATTAGGTAAAATGGGTCACTCAGAAAGAATAGGATCAAATTTATATAAAAATATATATGGTGATAAAGATCAAAAATTATTCAAATCAAGTATAGAATATTTTAAAATATAAAAATATAGGAGGATAAAAATGAAAGTAGCAATTATAATGGGAAGCGATTCAGACTTACCGGTAGTAAAGAAAACAATTAAGGTCTTAGAGGATTTTGGTGTGGATTACGATGCAAAGGTCATATCAGCACATAGAACACCGGAAAAAGCTTTTGATTTTGCTAAAAATGCAGAAAAAAACGGTTACGAAGTGATTATAGGAGCAGCAGGTAAGGCAGCGCATTTACCTGGAGTAATGGCTGGAGTAAGCACATTACCAGTAATAGGGTTACCAATAAAATCTTCAACAATGGATGGTTTAGATTCCCTATTATCTATTGTACAGATGCCAAAGGGAGTACCAGTAGCTACAGTTGCAATAAACGGTGCAGAAAATGCAGGTATATTGGCAGTACAGATGCTTTCAATTAAATACGATGAATTGAAAGAAAGAATAAAGAAATATAAAGAAGAAATGAAAAATCAGGTAGAAGAGAAAAACAAAAAAGTTCAGGAAAGTTTATAGGAGGATAGAAATGAAAAAATTAGAAATGTTGTATGAAGGAAAGGCTAAAAAAGTTTATAAAACTGAAGATCAAGACAAGTATATAGTAGAGTATAAAGATGATGCTACAGCTTTTGATGGAAAGAAAAAGGGCACTATAGTTGGCAAAGGGGTTGTGAACAATAAAATGTCTGCGGCTATGTTTATGCTTTTAGAAGAAAAAGGAATACCAACTCATATGTTAGAACTTATCAATGATAGAGAATCTTTAGTAAAAGCTGTTAAAATATTACCGATAGAGGTTATTGTTAGAAATGTAGCAGCCGGTTCACTAGCTAAAAGACTAGGATTAGAAGAAGGTACCGTAATGAATAAAACAGTGTTAGAATTTTGCTATAAAGATGATGATTTAGGTGATCCTATGATTAACGATTATCATATTGCAGCTTTAAACCTGGCCTCTGAAGATCAGTTAAATGAAATAAGAGATTATGCATTCAAAATCAACGAAGTATTGGTAAAATACTTTCAAGAAAGAGGGATCCGATTAATAGACTTCAAATTAGAATTTGGACTTTATAATGACAAGGTTATACTAGCAGATGAAATTTCTCCTGATACATGCAGGTTATGGGATTCAAAATCAAATAAAAAATTAGATAAAGATAGATTTAGAAGAGATTTAGGAGATGTAGAAGAAACCTATCAAGAAGTTTTGAAAAGAATTCAATAATGGAGGATTTAACTCTGATGGAGTATTTAAAAGAAGATAAACTGAAGGATGAGTGTGGTGTCATTGGAGTATATTCGTCTAAGGATGAAATAGTATCACAGCTTGCATACTATGGACTTTTTGCATTGCAACATAGAGGTCAAGAGAGTGCTGGTATAGCTGTAAAGTCCGGAGGTAAAATAAAATCTCATAAAAATATGGGATTGGTTTCCGAAGTTTTTGATGATGATACAATCTCAAATCTTACTGGGGGAATGGCAACAGCTCATGTTAGATATTCTACTACAGGAGATAGTCTTGTAGAGAATGCACAACCCTTAGTAGTCAAATATAAAAAAGGAAGTTTAGCTATCTCCCACAATGGGAACCTTACAAATGCAGAAGCCCTTAGAGACATGTTGGAAAATACTGGAGTAATATTTCAAACTTCAACTGACACAGAAGTAGTTGCAAATCTACTTTCAAGACATGCTAATGGAGATATGATTAAATCGGTAAAAAATGTAGTGGAAATAATAAAGGGAGCTTTTGCTTTTGTTATAATGACTGAAAAAGAACTCATAGGAATTAGAGACCAATTTGGACTCAGACCTTTATGTATAGGTAAAAGAGAAGATGGCTATTTATTAGCATCGGAAAGCTGTGCAATTACTGCAATGGGTGGTAAGTTTGTTAGAGATGTTGAACCGGGAGAAATAGTTGTAATAAATGATGAAGGTCTAAAAAGTATAAAAAGTAATAAATACGCAAACAGAAAATCATGTGTATTTGAATATATTTACTTTGCTCGTCCGGACAGCACTATAGATGGAATAAATGTTTATGAATCAAGATTTAAAGCAGGAGAACAGCTGGCTAAAGAGTCACCGGTAGAAGCAGATCTTGTGTTTTCTGTTCCTGATTCTGGGACTCCTGCTGCAATCGGATATGCTCAGGCTTTAGGAATACAGTATGGATTAGGTCTTATAAAAAATAGATATGCAAAAAGGACATTTATTCAACCTAAGCAAGATTTAAGAGATGAAGGTGTTAAGATAAAATTAAGTGTATTGGAAAATATTGTAAAGGATAAGAGGGTAGTAATAGTTGACGACTCGATTGTAAGAGGAACTACAAGCAAACGAATTGTAAAAATGGTAAGAGATGCGGGAGCTAAAGAAGTACATATAAGAGTTGCATCTCCACCGGTAAGCTTTCCTTGCTATTTTGGAATTGATACACCCTATCGTAGATACTTAATAGGTTCATATAAAAATATTGATGAAATTACTGAATATATAGGTGCTGATAGTGTGAGATATATAACAGAAAAAGGACTTCTAAAGGCTTTAGGGCAAGAAGAAGGTTTTTGTCTTGCATGTCTAAATGGAAAATATCCAATGGAGGTGCCAAATTTTGAATGATAAAGAAAAATTAACATATAAAAGTTCAGGAGTAGATATTGAAGCTGGTTACAAATCTGTAGATATGATTAAACAGCATGTAAAAAGCACTTTTACTGAAGGTGTTTTATCTGATATAGGTGGATTTGGCGGTCTGTTTTCTTTAGGAAAAGAAAAGATAGAAGAACCGGTGCTCGTTTCAGGAACTGATGGTGTTGGCACTAAACTCATGATAGCTTTTAAAGCAGACAAACATGATACTATAGGTCAGGATGCTGTAGCTATGTGTGTAAATGATGTAGTATGTCAGGGAGCTAAACCTTTGTTTTTTTTAGATTATGTTGCTACAGGAAAAGTAAATCCGGAAAAAATAAGTAGTATTGTAAAAGGAATTGCAGACGGTTGCAAGATATCAAATGTTGCTTTAATAGGTGGAGAAACAGCTGAAATGCCCGGATTATATTCAGAGGGAGAATACGATATAGCTGGATTTTGTGTTGGAATAGTTGATAAAAAAGATATCATTACAGGAGAAAATATAACTAAGGGAGATATATTAATAGGAATACCTTCCAGTGGGCTTCACAGTAATGGTTATTCTCTAGTAAGAAAGCTTTTTTTCGAAATAAAAAAATGGGATATAGATAAATATATTCCTCAACTAGGATGCACATTAGGAGAAGAACTTCTTAAACCAACTGAAATTTACGTAAGAGTAGTATTAAAAGTTTTAGAAAAGTACAAAGTCAAAGGTATTTCTCATATTACCGGAGGAGGTTTCTACGAAAATATTCCAAGAATGCTTCCTGAAAGTTTATCAGCAAAGATTAACTTAAAAAATATAAACAAATTACCTATATTTGAATTAATTCAAAATGAAGGAAATATAGATGACAAAGAAATGTACTCAACTTTTAACATGGGGATAGGAATGGTTATTGCTATTGATAGTAAAAATAAAGATGGTATTTTGGAAACAATAAAAAATGAAGGATATAATCCTGTAATTCTAGGAGAAGTGACTAAAAGTAATAGCAAGGTGGAATTATGGGAAAAGTAAATATAGCTGTTTTAATATCCGGATCGGGAACTAATCTACAGGCTGTAATCGATAGTATTAATAAAGATGAAATAAATGGAGAGATAAAATTAGTTATATCAAATAAACAAAATGCCTTTGGATTAAAAAGAGCTGAAAAAGAAAGAATAAAAAACATTTTTCTTGATCCTAAAAATTTAAATGATGAAAATTATGATAAAAAATTGATTTTCGAATTAGAAAAAGAAAGCATAGATTTAATTATCTTAGCAGGATATTTGAAAATCCTCACAATAAATATAATTAAAAAATATGAAAATAAAATAATAAACATCCATCCATCACTAATCCCGTGTTTTTCTGGTAAAAAATATTATGGTGTTAAAGTTCATGAAGAAGCAATAAAATACGGAGTTAAAGTATCTGGTGCTACTACCCATTTTGTGAATGATGAGCCTGATGGAGGGCCAATAATTATTCAGGAAACCGTAAAAGTTGATTATAGTGATACAGCAGAATCACTACAAAAGAAAGTTCTGAAAGTAGAACATAAAATACTTACTGAAAGTATTAGATTGTTTTGTGAAGATAAATTAGAGGTTGTAGGAAGAAAAGTAAAAATAAAACAGTAGGAGGCTTTATGAAAGCATTAATAAGCGTGTCAGACAAAAATGGAATCGTAGAATTAGCAAAAAAATTAAGTGATTTAAAAGTTGAAATAATTTCTACTGGGGGAACTGCAAAAAAATTAAGAGATAGTGGAATTAGAGTTAAAGATGTATCGGGAATTACAGGATTCCCAGAGTGTTTAGATGGTAGAGTTAAGACTCTACATCCAAAAATCCATGGTGGTTTACTAGCATTAAGAGACAATAAAAATCATATGGATGAAATTTCAAAATTAAATATAGAACCTATTGATATAGTGATTGTAAATTTATATCCATTTAAAGAAACAATCATGAAAAAAAATGTAACTAGAGAAGAAGCTATTGAGAATATTGATATAGGTGGTCCTACTATGCTTAGATCAGCAGCAAAAAATTACAGAAGTGTTTCAGTTGTAGTTGATCCTAATGACTATGAAGTTTTAATTGAAGAGCTTAAAGGAAAGGGAAGTGTAAGTGAAGAAACTAATTTATATTTAGCTTCCAAAGTATTTCAACACACGGCTCACTACGATGCGTTAATATTTGATTATTTAAAAAAAGAAAATAATGATGATATATTTCCAAAGTATTTAACACTGACTTATGAAAAGGTCCAGGATATGAGGTATGGAGAAAATCCCCATCAAAAAGGGTCCTTTTATAAAGAAGTATCAAAGGAGAAAGGTAATTTAGCAGATTCACTACAACTACACGGAAAAACATTATCTTTTAATAATATCAATGACACAAACGGAGCCTTAGAACTCATTAAAGAATTTGATGAACCTACTGTAGTAGGCTGTAAACATGCCAATCCCTGTGGAGTAGGAAGCGGAGAAGATTTATTAACTGCTTATAAAAAAGCCTATGAAGCTGACCCGGTTTCTATATTTGGAGGTATAATAATTGCAAATAGAAAAATAGATGAAAAAGTTGCAGAAGAGATAAACAAAATATTTATAGAAATAGTAGTTGCACCTGATTATACATCTAAAGCCTTAGAAATACTTAAAGAAAAGAAAAACATAAGAATTCTAAAATTAAAAGATTTAAATAAAGGTAGTGAAGGCTCCTATGATTTGAAAAAAGTTTCAGGAGGACTGCTAATTCAAGATAAGGATACCCAACTATTTAATAAAGACGATTATAGAGTGGTAACGAAAAAAAAACCTACAGAATTGGAAATGCAGGATATGATATTTGCATGGAAAGTAGTAAAATATGCCAAATCAAACGGTATAGCAATAGCAAAAAACAAACAATCTATAGGGATAGGACCAGGACAGGTTAGTAGGATTTGGGCATGCAAACAAGCAATAGAACATGCTGAAGAACATTTGGGAAAAGAAATACTCTTTGACTCAGTGATGGCATCTGATGCATTCTTCCCTTTCGCTGATAGTATAGAAGCTGCAAAAGAAGCTGGTATTACAGGGATAATTCAACCTGGAGGATCAATTAGAGACCAAGAAGTAATAAAAGCCTGTAATGAAGCGGGGATTGCGATGGTTTTTACTGGAATGAGACATTTTAAGCATTAATGAAAGGATGGTAAAATGAAAGTATTAGTAGTAGGCTCTGGTGGTCGAGAGCATGTTTTATGTTGGAAATTAGCACAGAGTTCTAAAATATCAAAACTTTACTGTATACCTGGAAATGGAGGAATAGAATCTGTAGCTGAATGTATTGATATAAAATCAGATAATTTAAATGAGATAGTCAACTTTTCCATTAAAAAAAATATTGATTTAGCTGTAATTGGTCCGGAGGCACCTTTAGTAGAAGGGTTAGCTGATAAATTAGCAGAAAATAATATAAAGGTTTTTGGACCGGAAAAATCAGGGGCTAAGCTTGAAGGTAGTAAGATATATTCTAAAGAATTTATGGAAAAATACGATATTCCAACAGCAAAGTACAAGAAATTCAATAATTCATATAAAGCTAAAGAAGCATTAAAAGACTTTAAACCTCCATATGTAGTAAAAGCAGATGGATTAGCCGCAGGTAAAGGAGTACTAATATGTTACAACATAGAAGAAGGTAAAAGAGCTATTGAAGAAATCATGGAAGATAAAAACTTTGGCGA
>JAWSUU010000091.1:0-9674 GCA_033549325.1 Bacillota bacterium
GAATATTAGTAGATGAACATATGAAAACTAATAGCTATGATAATGTATATGCAGCTGGAGATAACACATACTACGAAGACGAGGATGGAGTTCTTCCTCAAATAGTAGAAGCAGCAGAACAATCAGGACACACTGCAGCTTTAAATATTGCAGCTGAGATTAAAAACACAGAAAAACATAAGCATAAACAAAATTATCATGGATTTATGGTTTCTGTAGGTTCTAGATATGCAGTGGCAGATACAGGATTTAAAACAAGTGGTTGGATAGCAATGCTTATCAAGCACTTTGTAAACTTTTACTATCAATTCTTAGTATCTGGTGTTAGACAGTTGTGGAATTACTGGATGCACGAATTTTTCCATGTAAAAAACAAGAGATCCTTTGTAGGGGGACATTTTTCAAAAAGATCACCTAATTTCTGGTTACTACCTTTAAGAATGTGGTTAGGATTTATGTGGTTGGTTGAAGGGGTCAAAAAGATAGATGAAGGCTGGTTATCAGAACAGAAGATGTATGCTTCAACACCGGCAGCAGCCGATGGAACAGCTGCAGCTTCAGATGCAATAGCCGCAGCCTCAGGAGCAGCCGATGCAACAGCCGCAGCTTCAGGAGCAGTAGAAGGAGGAGAAGCTGTAGCCAGTAATCTTCCAGGATTTGCTCAGTGGATTGCAGATCATACACCTGCAGGGTATGGTGGAGCATTATTTGAAGAAGTACCTGGTTTTATGCAGTGGATTATTGATAACATTGTAGCTCCAAATGCAGTACCTTTCCAAACTGGAATGGTATTAATGGAAATAGCTATAGGATTGGCCTTAATTGTAGGACTGTTTACATTTATAAGTTCTATAGTTAGTGTTGGACTTACTATTGGAATATCATTAACAGGTATGTCTGATGCTACTATACTTTGGTTCTTCTTTGGTGGAATAGCACTAATAGCAGGATCAGGAAGTACATTTGGATTAGATTACTACATTCTACCAAGATTAAAGGAATGGTGGAAGAATACTAAGTTTGCACGAAAGTCTTACTTATATTTCGACTAAATTAATTGATTAATGCCTTACTGTCTTAAAGGCAGTAAGGTATTTTTATGAATATGATATGGTGATAATATGACAAAAATTTGGAATAATATTCCGGAAATAAAAAGTGAATTAGATGAAGTACAGGAAATTATAAATAAAAATTTAAAAACTAAAAGCACAAAATCTATTGAAAAAGTTATTGATCATTTACTAAAAGCAAATGGTAAAAGAGTAAGAGCTGGACTTTTGATTTTAGCTGCAAAAATGGGTGAATATAATAAAGATAGAATTCTACCACTAGCAGCTGCAGTCGAGATGATACATTTAGCTACTTTAGTTCATGATGATATAATTGATGACGCTGACACAAGAAGAGGAATAGATAGCATACAGCATAAATTTGGTAAAGATTCCGCAGTTTATACTGGTGATTTTATTTTTACAAAGGCTTATAGACTCTTAGCCGGAAATTATGATTTAGAAGAAAATCGCATAATTGATGGTATGGAAAAAGTATGTCTAGGAGAAGTATTTCAAAATGAAAATAAATTCAACAAAGAGATGACTGTAAGAAGATATTTGAGAATTATCTCAGGAAAAACTGCAGCTATGTTTGGTTTATCTATGTATGCTGGGGCTTTCGAATCTAAATTGGGTGACTTTAAATCTAGAGTAATTGGATATTCTGGTTATTATGCAGGTATGGCTTTTCAGATAATAGATGATTGTATGGACTACACACATACTTCTGAAAAAATGGGTAAGAATACTAAGGTAGACCTTTTAAATGGTGTTTACACATTACCTATAATATATGCAGTTAAAAATGATAAGAATAATAATATTAAAGATATTTTAAATAAGAAAAATATTACAGACTTAGATATAGAAAAAATATTCCAGTATGTAGAGGAGTACAAAGGTGTTGAGCAGGCTATGGAGTTGGCAGAAAAGTATACAAAAAAATCAACAACTTTATTGAAAAAGGTTGGCAGTGGAAAATATGCCGATATTACACAAAAAGTACTTGAAAATTTAATTAATCGTAAATATTAACAAAGTTAACATAATTTTAATTTACTTTTTCATCAACAACTGCTATAATAGGGTTAGTTTTTGATTAAAAAGGTGGTTAAATGAAATATAAAGACGAAAAATTTGCTGAAATTTGTAAACCCCTCATCGAGCACGAAGAATTTATCAAGATGAAGACGATTAAGCATCATAACGAGAGTGTTTATGAGCACGTAGTAGATGTAGCCTACAGATCTTATAAAATTGCTTTAAAGCTTGATTTAGATACTAAATCAACAATCAGGGGAGCACTTTTACATGATTTTTATTTATATAAATTCAACAAAAGAATGAGGTTTAGATTACTTTTTGATTCCTTTATTCATGCTATGAATCATCCGAAGATTGCTCTTAAAAATTCAAAAAAACATTTCAAAGTAAATGAAAAAGAGAGCAACATTATATTAAGTCATATGTTTCCTATTAGAATACCAAGATATAAAGAAGCATGGATTGTGACTTTTGTAGATAAGTTCTTAGCAGTATATGAATATTATTTGAATTTTAGAAAAATAATCAGCAATAAAAATAGTAGAATAGAAGAAGCAGCATAAAAAAAGATTCCGTTACGGAATCTTTATTTTATTGCAAAGGTCATTGTTGCTTTTGCAGCTATTTTATCATCAACGTATGCAGTTGATTCACCTATTCCTATACTACCTTTAATTTTTACAATCTCTGTTACTAATCTTATAGTATCTCCAGGAACAACCATTTTTTTAAATTTAACGTTTTTCATTCCACCAAAGTAAGCAGTTTTGCCTTTAAATTTTTCTTCGCTTAATAATGCAAAGGCTCCAGTTTGTGCTAAGGCTTCTAAAATAAGAACCCCAGGCATTACTGGATTTTCCGGAAAGTGTCCTCTAAAAAAGTATTCGTTGTAACTTACACTTTTTAATGCTACTGCTTTTTTTCCTTTTTCTAATTCAATTACCCTGTCGATTAATAAAAAGGGTTCTCTATGGGGAATTATTTTTTTAATTTCATTAATATCATACATAAAATTAACCTTTAAACTTTTTAAATAGTAAAGTGGTGTTGTGACCACCAAATCCTAAAGAATTTGATAAAACATAATTTATATCTTTATCAATTCCTTTATTAGGAACGTAGTTTAAATCACACTCAGGGTCCGGGGTTTTATAATTGATTGTAGGAGGAATAAATCCGTCCTTTATAGCCATGATAGACACTATAGCTTCAACTGCTCCTGCACCGCCTATAAGATGCCCTGTCATGGATTTTGTTGAGCTTACAGGAATATTGTAAGCCTCATCTCCAAAGAGGTTCTTAATAGCTAATGTTTCAAATTTATCATTGTATGGAGTACTTGTACCATGAGCATTGATATAATCAACATTATTGTTATTGATACCGGCTTCTTTTATCGCCATTTCCATAGATCCTTTAGCACCTAATCCATTTGGCTCCGGTGAAGTAATATGATATGCATCGCAGGTTGCTCCGTATCCAACTATTTCGCCGTATATCTTAGCGCCTCTACTTATGGCATGATCGTACTCTTCTAATAATAACATACCAGAACCTTCGCCCATTACGAATCCTGATCTTTCTTTGTCGAAAGGGATAGAAGCTCTATTTTTATCAGTAGCAGAACATAAGGCAGTCATTGCAGAAAAACCTGCAACTGTAGCGGGAGTAACCGATGCTTCTGCACCTCCTGCCAACATTAAATCGCACTGACCGCTTTGAATCTTTCTATATGATTCCCCTATAGCATTAGCACCAGAGGCACACGCTGTTACTACGGCCATATTTATGCCTTTAGCTTGATATTTTATAGCAACAAGACCGGAAGCCATGTTTGAAATTAACATAGGTATAAAAAAAGGAGAAACTTTTCCAGGTCCCTTTGTTAGTAGTCTTTCCATTTGATTTTCTATAGTTTCAATTCCACCAACACCGCTACCTATAATAACACCAAATTTTTCATTGTCTATATTTTCGATATCAAGTTTAGAATCTTCTACTGCCATTTTAGAAGAAGCCATAGCAAACTGACAAAATCTATCCATTCGTTTAGCTTCTTTTCTGTCCATATAATCTTTAGGGTTGAAATCTTTAACTTCAGCTGCTAATTTTACAGAAAAATCACTTGTGTCAAAAGATGTTATTTCATCAACACCACATTTTCCCGATTTTATTCCGTTCCAAAAATTTTCTAATCCATTACCAATAGGTGTTACAGCACCTATTCCGGTAACTACTACTCTTTTACTCATTTGTTTTACACTCCTTACATATAAAGCCCACCATCTACTGATATAACTTGTCCGGTGATATAATCTGCATTTTCAGATGATAAAAATACAATCAGATTTGCTACATCCTCTGGTGAACCTAATCTTTTTAATGGTATTTGACTTTTTATATTTGAAATTTGTTTTTCATCTAAAACATCAGTCATCTCTGTTTCGATAAAGCCAGGGGTAATCGCATTGCAGGTTATATTTTTTCGAGCAAGTTCTTTTGCTACAGATTTTGTTAAGCCAATAACACCTGCTTTTGAAGCTGCATAATTAGCTTGCCCTATATTACCTGTAAGTCCAATTACAGATGAAATATTTATTATTTTACCTTCTTTTTGTCTAATCATTTTTTTACTAATATGTCTAATGCAGTTAAAAGTACCATTTAAATTAACATCTATAACTTGACGAAAATCATCATCAGATATCATAGTTAAAAGTTTATCTTTTGTTATACCGGCATTATTTACTAATAAATCAACTTTATCAAAGTTTTTATAAGATTCTTTTATTAGATTTTCTGCATCATTATAGTTTGCAACATTACCCTGTACTATTATATTTTTTGTTTCTTTATTTTCAAAATTACTAACTAGATCTTCAAGGGGAGACTTGTTTTTATAATAATTTAATACTAAATTATAATTATATTCATTTAGTTTTTTCGCAATAGCACAACCTAAACCACCGGAAGCACCGGTGATAATAGCAGTTTTATTTGTCATTATGATGCAACTCCTAACTTAACGAATGATTTATTAAGAGATTTCATATCCTGCACATTTAATATGTTAAGATTTCTATCTATTTTCTTAATAAACCCGCTTAAAGATTTGCCAGGACCAATTTCTATAAAGGTATCTACACCTTCTGAAATCATAGTATCAACAGAATCCTCCCACAGTACAGAAGAGTATACCTGTTTAAGTAAGTAATCTTTGATATCAGCATCATCTTTATAAATTTCTCCTGTAACATTTGAAACTACAGGAAATCTACCAGCATTGATTTTTATATTATTTAAGTCTAGTGAAAGATTTTCTGCTGCAGGTTTGAGCATTTCAGTATGGAAAGGAGCACTAACCGGTAGTTCGATAGCTCTTTTTATATTGTAGTCAGCTATACTTTCCATTGCTTTTTCTATTGGAAGAACTTCGCCACCAATGACAATTTGTCCAGGGCAGTTAAAATTAGCAGGTTGTATAATACCGTATTTTCTGTGATCGTAACATAATCTTTCTATGTCGATTCTATTGCCACCTATTAAGGCTGCCATTTTACCTTTACCTTCTGGAACTGCACTTTGCATATATTTGCCTCTATTTTTTACAACTTTAACAGCTTCGTCAAAAGTTAATATGCCTGCATTAACTAATGCAGTGTATTCTCCTAAGCTTAACCCAGCTGTAATATCGCAATTCAAATCAAATTCTTTTTTTAGAACCTCTAAAATAGAAGTGCTTACTGTTAAAATTGCAGGTTGTGTATTTTCAGTCAACATAAGCTCATTTTCAGGACCATCAAAACATAGTTTTTTCATATCCATATTTAAAGCTTCACTTGCAATATCAAAAGTGTCTCTTGCAATTTCAAAATTATCATAAAAATCCTTTCCCATTCCTACATATTGAGCTCCTTGTCCTGGGAAAATAAAAGCTGTTTTACTCATAATTACCTCCATTGATACTATTTATTGAAGCCTTCAATTAAATCGTAAGCTCCATTGATTATTTCATCTATTATTTCACTGCAGCTAAGTTCATCTTTAATTAATCCGGCTATTTGACCGGCCATTAATGAACCGTTTTTAACATCGCCTTCTACTACAGCTTTTCTCAATGCTCCTTTTCCTATGTTATCAAATTCATCCATAGGAGCACCGTTTTTTTCTAATTTTTTAAATTTATTAGTCAGACTATTTTTTATACTTCTAACAGGATGGCCTGTATTTAAACCACTTACTATGGTATGTATATCTTTTGATGCTATAACCTTGTCTTTAAAATTCTGATGAGCATTGCATTCCTTTGAAACTAAGAATCTTGTCCCAACTTGTACTCCGCAAGCTCCAAGCATAAAAGCAGCAGCAGCGCCTCTTTTATCTGCTATACCACCTGCTGCAATTACCGGGATACTTACTGCATCTACTACCTGAGGAACTAAGGCCATAGTAGTCAATTGTCCGACGTGACCTCCGGCTTCAGTACCTTCACAGATAACTGCATCCGCACCGTATCTTTCCATCCTTAATGCAAAACTGGTAGAAGGACAAACAGGGATTACCTTTATGTTTTTTTCTTTCCATAACTCAAGATAATTTCCAGGACTTCCAGCACCGGTAATGATTACAGGAACTTCTAGCTTTAAAGCTAGTTCACAAACTTCATCCTTAAATGGACTCATCATCATTATATTAAGACCAAAAGGTTTATCTGTTATTTTTCTAATTTTGACAATTTCCGATTCTACCCAATCTGCTGGGGCATTGCCGGCTGCTATTATTCCAAGACCTCCGGCGTTAGATACAGCTCCAGCTAAATCTGCATCAG
This sequence comes from Bacillota bacterium, assembly GCA_033549325.1. Taxonomy (GTDB): domain Bacteria; phylum Bacillota; class Clostridia; order Tissierellales; family Dethiosulfatibacteraceae; genus UBA8670. Next base: position 6,928 of record JAWSUU010000091.1, read on the forward strand.
AAACCCATGCCATGCCGCCTTGAAATATAGGATATTTTATATTTAATAGTTCTGTTATTTGATTTCGATGCATTTCATATACTCCTAATTACTTTTCTAAGAAGTCCACTATATCTTTAACTGTTACAAATTTCGGATAGTCTTCTTCAGGTATTTCTATATCAAATTCTTCTTCTAGATTAATTACTACCTCTGCTAAATCAAGTGAATCAGCCTCTAAATCATCCTTTAGATTGCTTTCCAACTTTACCTCGTCTTCTTCTAATCCTAATTCTTCTACTAAAATATTTTTCACTTTTTCAAAAGTCATTTGTTTACCTCCATAAATTTTTATTTAATTTAAAATTAACCGAATATCTAATAATTTGATATTCAAACTAAAGTATAAACCCGCAAATTTCCTTTGTCAATGAGAAACTTTGACATTCAAAGTAATCGACAGAGGTGTTTGCTTAAAAGTACTGAAATGATAGTAGATGTAGAGTTTATTAAGAAAAAATGAATTTTTATGAATATTGGTAAAAATTCTAATTTAATACTATAATATAGTTAACATCATATAATTATGGAGGTAGCAATGAAAGCAATAAAAGTAGCTTCGATACAGTATGAACCTATTAAAAAGCAGGTAGATAAAAATCTTAAAAATATTACAGATCTCATTATAGAGGCATCGGAAAATGGTGCTGAGCTAATAGTTCTACCGGAAATGTGTACTACAGGATATATATGGCAAGATAGACAGGAGATAAAACCTTTTGTAGAAACAATACCCGGAAAAACTACAGATTTAATATCAAATTTAACCAGAAAATACAACAATTACGTGGTTATCGGTATGGGAGAAAAAAATGATAAAGACATATATTATAATTCAGCAGCTTTAGTCGGACCTGAGGGATATATAGGTAGATATAGAAAAGTACATTCTTTTATAGCTGATCCTATGTGGGCTAAAGACGGTGACGAAGGCATAAAAGTCTTTAAAACAAAAATAGGTAATATAGGGATATGTATATGCATGGATTTAAATATTCCGGAAACAACAAAGATAATGTATAGAAAGGGATGTGATGTAATTTGTGCACCATGCAACTGGACTGGAGAAAAAGTACCATCTACTTTTTGGCATCAAAGAGCTTTAGAAACTGATACTCCAATTATCATATCTAATAGATGGGGAGAAGAGAAGGGAGTGGTATTTACCGGTGGAAGTTGTATAATAGACCAGAAAGGAGATCTTGTTAACTATAAGGAGAAGGATAATGTATGTGTTTATGCAGATTTACAAATAGAAGAAGAAAAATTAGAAATGCCTAAATATTCTTTTTATAAAGAGCTAATAAGAAATCCATATACATGGAATCCTGTATGGTTTTACAAACAGTATGATAACAAACTTCCAAAAGGCAAAAAATTTAAAATATCAACTCTACAGATAAAAAGAAGAAGATTAAGCAGCAGAGAAGAAATTAGTAAAATCTTAATCGATAGTATAAAAAAGGAACAATCAAAGAATAGTAAACTGATACTGTTTCCTAAAAACATATTAAATCCCTATATAAATGGAAAGATAGAAATTCTTGAAAAAGAAATATTAGAAACAATGATTGGAGAAATAATAAAAAATATAGCAGAGGATACCTATGTAGTTGTAAGTTATTTAAATAAGCAAAAAAAATCAACTGCATTAATACTGAAGGGGGAAGGTATAGTCTATGAATATGAACAAATATTTAGTAAAGAAACCAAAAATAGTTATGAGGAGGGTGATCTAAATTATTTTGATACTGAATACGGAAGATTTGGCATATTATTTGGAGAAGAATTGATTAATTTTGAATTTGCACGTATATTAACATTAAAAGGTATAGATTTACTTTTAATACCTGATGAATCAGGAAAAGAGTATAACAAGCTAAACTCAGAAAAAAATATATTATGGACAATGGCAAAATCAAGATCTAGAGAAAATAATATTTACACTGTATACTCAAACTACAGTAATGAAAATGAAAACATAGGATACAGCGGTATATTTGGTCCAAATTCATTTTTCAAAGAAAATGACTATATATACTCAAAATTTAGTGAAGGTATGCTGTCCATGGAAGTAAATACCGAAGAAAAAAGTAAAAAATTTCCTCAAAATACAATTAAATATAAACCTTTTATGCATTCAAGAAAAATTGATTTTTATGAAGATTTAATTTAAATTGGAGGTAGTTGAAATGATAATTAGTAAATTGGAAGATAATTTTTATTTATTCACATTTCCACCGAGAAAAGATAATAAATTTGGTTATAACATTTATGCAATGATAAATGGAGATCAGGCATTAATTGTTGATACTGGATTTAGAAATCACATAAAGGCAGTAGAAGAAGAACTTAGAAATAAAGATATTGAAATAAAGAAAGTAATTATTAGCCACTTTCACCTGGACCATATCTTAGGGTTAAAGGAAATAAAACCTGAAGAAATAATTGGTAGTGATGATTATGAAAAAACTTTGGATATTTATGTAGATAGCGATAAACATCACCTATTTACACCTGATACAAAAATCGATAAAGAAATTAGTGTTAAATTTGGAAACTTTAATTTAGAAATACAAAAATTTCCAGGACATGCTCAGTGCAGTTTACTGATTAATATTAATAATAAATATATTCATATCGGGGATGAGCTTATGTATACAAATCAAGGAGCAGACTTGCTACCTTTTGTAGGGAAAAGTGTTATT
>JAWSUU010000092.1:0-9665 GCA_033549325.1 Bacillota bacterium
GTAGAGGCTGCTAAACTAAAAGGTATAGATCATCCTGTAGCGGGAGATGCGGACGTCTTATTAGCTCCAGATATTGAAGCTGGAAATATACTGTATAAAGCCCTTGGGTTTTTAGCGAAGTCTAAGGGAGCTGGAGTTATTGTAGGTACAACAGCACCGGTTATTTTAACATCAAGAGCAGATGATGAAGATACTAAACTTAACTCTATTGCACTAGCAGCTTTGATGGCTTCTAATTAATACTTTAAACATGTCATATGTCCTATTTATAAGATAAACATAATAGTAAAATATATTAATATATCTTTTTAGGAGGATTTTGTGAGGAAAATAATAATTGACACTGATACAGGTAGTGATGATGCCGTAGCAATGATTATGGCTTTGAAAGATGGAAGTGTAAAGGTAGAAGCAATAACTACTGTGTGTGGAAATGTACCATTAGAAAAGGCAACAAAAAACGCTTTAGCCACGGTGGAAATTGTTGGTAAAGATGTTCCTGTATATGTAGGAGCACCTAAGCCTTTAATGAGAGAATTAGTAACAGCTCAAGATGTTCACGGACAAGATGGCATGGGTGATTGCAACCTTATAAACCCTAAAAGAAAGCCGGAAAAAAAGGATGCAGTTGAAAAAATATTAGAATTAGTAAATAATAATCCTAATGAAATTGAAATTATGGCTATAGGACCTGCAACTAATATTGCATCAGCCATACTTAGAGATCCAGAGACCATGAAGAAGGTAAAACATATATACTCTATGGGTACAGCAGGATTTGGATTTGGAAATATAACTCCTGTCGCCGAATTTAATGTATATGCTGATGCAGAAGCATATAAGATAATGGTAGAATTTGATGTTCCTTTAACGATTGTAGGATTTGATTTATGTTTAGGAGAAGCTGCTTTAAATAAAGAAGAAATTGACATGATTTTAAATAGCGGAAAAAAAGAAGCAACCTTTGCTATGGAATGTAATAAAAGATTACTTCAATTTAATGTAGAAAGAACAGGAGATGAGATTATTGATCTGCCGGATCCTGTTTCTATGGCAGTGCTGCTATGGGAGGATATTGTTTTAGAAGCCCCAGAATGCTACTGCTACACATGTATAAAAGAAGAAGCTACCTATGGGCAGGTAATAATCCACGACTGGGAATTTACTAATTGGCCTGGGTTTGATGATAATAAGCCAAATGCTAAAGTTATAAAGAAAATAGATCATAAAAAATTCAAAGAGAAATTAATTGAAATATTATTAAAATAGTAGTAAATAACAAAAAATAGATTTCTTATTAGAAATCTATTTTTTTACATTATTTTATCTAAAAATTCTTTAGCTCTATCTGATTTAGGAGTAGAAAAGAACACAGATGGAGTTGCTTCTTCAACTAAAATCCCCTCATCTAAAAAACAGATTCTATCAGAAACTTCTCTTGCGAAACCCATTTCATGTGTAACTAAAACCATGGTTATACCTGTCTCAGCTAAACCTTTTATAACATTTAGAACTTCTTTAACCATTTCAGGATCTAATGCACTTGTAGGCTCATCAAAGAGCATAATTTCGGGGTCCATGGCTAAGGCTCTTGCTATTGCTACTCTTTGTTTTTGACCGCCGGATAAAGTTGCTGGATACACCAGGGCTTTATCGGAAAGTCCAACTTGAGCTAAAAGCTTATTTGATTTTTCAATAGCTGTGTTTTTTTAAAATTTTTAACTTTAATTGGAGCATATATCATATTTTCGGTAACCGTCATATGAGGAAAAAGATTAAAATGTTGAAAAACCATACCTACATTTTGCCTTATTTTCATTATATTAACTTTTTTATCTGTTATATCTATGTTATTTATAATAATTTTACCTTTTGTTGGTTTTTCTAACAGATTCATGCATCTTAGAAGCGTAGATTTTCCGCTTCCCGAAGGACCAATTATTGATACAATTTCGCCTTTTGATATTTGAAGATTTATATTTTTTAAGACCTCTAAATCACCAATTCTTTTAATTAACTCTAGCTCTGTAAAAGTATGAACATCTTCATAATTACCATCAATATCTAAATTAGAATTTTTATAATCATCAAGTATTGAATTTAGTCCTTTTATAATCTTATTTCCTTCATCTTTGGTTAAAATATTAGATTTTATCAACATGGATACATGGGCTATACTTCCTATAATATCAGGTTCAAGTAACCATAAAGTATTTTTAAAACCATTTTGAAATTTTTCCATCAGTTCGTCTTCCTGGGATCTAAACCTACCACCCCATAATTTGTTGTCGTAATTATTCTTCACTCATATCCTCCTTTCCTTTAATGAATACATAACCTAAATGCATAAATAACTAAAATTTACGATAAATATACATTTCTGAAATTATAACAAACTCAGTAATTTATTGCAAGAGTTTTTTAAATAATTATATATTTTTATTTTTTGGGTAATCTATTAATATGAAGATAATTAATTTAAGGAGTGATTTTGATGAAAGGTTCATTAACCTTATTTAAAATAAAAGATATAGAAATCCAGCTTCACATAAGCTGGATAATAATATTTACATTAATTAGTTTTTCAATGGCTACAGGATACTTACCTATGAATTATCCTGAAGTTCAACCCTATATATACTGGTTATTTGGAGGGGGAATTGCTTTACTTATGCTTGTATCTGTATTACTACATGAACTATCTCACTCTATAGTATCAAAAAGCCTGGGAGTAGAGGTTAAAACTATAACATTATTTATATTTGGTGGTATAGCTCAAATGGATGAAGAACCTGATACACCTATCAAGGAATTAAAAATTGCTATAGCCGGACCCCTTATGAGTATATTTTTATTTGTGATTTTTTCGGTTTTAGCATATTTAGTTAACTTTATAAATTCTTCAGCAATCTTAATTGGATCCATAAGATATGTTAGTACTATTAATCTTGTTTTAGCTGTATTTAATATGGTTCCGGCTTTTCCAATGGATGGAGGGAGAGTATTAAGATCTATAATATGGAAAGTAAAGGATGACTTAACTTTTGCAACAAAAATAGCTTCATCTATGGGAGATATGTTCGGATATTTTCTGATTTTCTTAGGATTATACTGGGCATTCACAGGTAATATTGCAGATGGAATATGGTTTGTATTTATAGGTTGGTTTATTAAAAATCTTTCTGAATCCAGCTATCAAAACATGCTGATGAGTGATATGTTTAATAAAATACATATTAGAGAATTTATGACAAAAGATGTTGTTAGTATAGAAAGAAGTATTTCTGTTGAAAAAGTAATAAAAGAATACTTCTACAAGTATAAATACAACAGTTTTCCTGTTGTACAGGGTGAAGAAGTGAAAGGTATAATTAATGTTCAAAGATTAAAGGATGTTGATAGAGAAAGAAGAGCCCAAACTCCAGTAGGAGAAATTGCTTTACCGATTGAAGACAAATATACAGTTGACCCGAAATGTAAGGTGAAAACAGCAATGGATAAAATATTTTCGAATGATCTAGGAAGGGTTCTGGTAATTGAAGATGAAAAGCTACTGGGAATAATATCTCGTACGGATATACTAAACTACATAAGAGTTTACGGTAAACTTCAGGAATAAGATACCAAAAGTAGAAGTTAAATATTTTTAGTTAATAAATGAAGGAGTGATAGATGTGTTTAGGATTATAGGTATAATAGTTGTTTTATACATAGTATATTTAGTAATAACACGAGTTTTATAGAAAAAATTATCAAACATGGATGTAAAAATTAAGATTTACCTTTTTACATCCATATTTATTTTACCATCTTTTATTTCGATGATTCTATCGGTTTTTTCTGCGATTCTCTTATCGTGAGTTATTATTACAAAAGTAGTTTTGTACTTTTCATTTATATCTCTTAGTATTGAATATACAGTCTCAGAAGTATCAGAATCCAAATTGCCTGTTGGTTCATCAGCTAAAATTATTTTTGGTTTATTAATTAAAGCTCTGGCTATTGCAGTTCTTTGCTGTTGTCCACCGGACATATCCGTAGCTAGATTATTTTTTACCTTTGTCAAACCCGTGAGTTCTAATAATTCGTCTGCCCACTTATCAATTTCTTTGGTTATGTTGTAATTTTGTATTCTGTAAGGCATAAGAACATTTTCTTTTGCGGTAAATTCTGGAAGTAAATAATGAAATTGGAAAATAAATCCCATAGTTTTATTTCTCAGCACTGCAAGCTCAGATTTGTTTAAAGTATCAGTTCTTTTTCCATCTATAAAAACTTGTCCAGATGTAGGTCTGTCTAGGGTTCCTATTATGTTTAGAAGAGTACTTTTACCACTACCGGATTCTCCGATTATTGAATTAAAACCTTTTTCCTCAAATTCTAAATCAATTCCAAATAATACTTGTGTTTTAATTTTTTCTCCGTAAACTTTGTCTATATCTTTTAGTTCAATCATATTAGCCATTTTTTATCACCTCAATAGGATTAAGTTTTGATGAAATTCTTGCTGGAATTAGAGAAGCTATAGTTGCAGATAATAGAGCAAATAATCCAGATAACGCAATAAATCCGTAATTTATGTAAATAGGTACTACAGGACTTCCATCTGGATTAACTGCAAATTTAGTAAACATTATTAGAAGTCCAAATCCCAGAGCTATACCTAAGAAAGCTCCGATGATGCCTAGCATCAGTCCTTGAAATACAAAAATCAAACTGGCATCTCTATCTTGGATACCCATAGCTTTTAGTATACCCAGTTGTCTTGATCTTTGAACTACAGATATAGCTAAAACACTTGAAATACCTAAAAGTACAGCAACCAATACAAAAACTTGTATCATAGCACTAGAAACACTCTGTCCGTTTAAACCGCTTAATAAGGATTGGTTTTGATCCTTCCAGTTATCTACTTTCAAATCTTCCTGGGAAAGGGTATAGGATAAATTACTTGCTATAATATCTGCATCGAATTCTTCCTTAACCTGCATTTCAACAGAGGTAATTTTATCATCTATAGAAAGAATATCTTGAGCTGTTTCCATATTTGTTATCAACCAGGTTTCGTTTATAGAAGCAACCTGTAAGTCGTATAAACCTACAATATTCAGCTTCAAACTTCCTCCTCCTGGAGTGATTATAACTGCATCGTCGCCTAATTTCAATCCTGATTTCAAAGCTAAATCTTTACCTAATATCACTTCATCTTTTCTCTCTGGAACTCTTCCTTCGTAAATATTGCTATTTATTTTATATATTTTATCAGCATCTTCAATATTAAAACCCCTAATAAGAACTTGTACTATATCTTCTTCATAATCTAAATTAGAAGGACCGTCTACTGCAGGAGAAATATTGATTATCTCAGGACTGCTTATATTTGTTTCATATAATACACGATCATAATTATCTATAGTTTTTTCTTCATTTGTGGGGTTAATAGTTATATGAGAAGAACTTCCTATTGTTGTTTCAAGCAAATTAATCTGAAGACCCTGTATCAATGATCCTATAAAAAGCTGTACTGCTACACCAACTGAAATACCCAATACTATTAATATAGTTTGACCTTTACCGGACTTTAAAAATCGAAGGGCTATCTTAAATGCTAATCTCATTCAAGTCATCCTCCTTTAATTTTACAATATCTTCATAGGATTTGAGGTATACATCTCCACCTATTAGAGAAAAAGAATTCATATTTTTTTGAAAGGCACTTCCACCTAAAATAATCTTAATATTATCTTTTGATTTCCCGCGAATTTCTTTTATAAGTTTTTGTGTTTCGAATAGCAGATAATAGTCAGTAACGCTAATAGCAGCATATTTAGGATTTTCCTTTACAATAGCTAAGGAAACCTGATCTCTGGGGGTATTACTTCCGATATAAATAGATCTATAGCCATTTAATGTAAAAAAATCTGAAATCATTCTCAAACCGACTTCGTGATACTCCTGTTCAGGACATGCTAAAACTACTTTTATTCCTAATTGATTAATTTCTTTTTTTTGATTAATTATTTCCGGATATACACATTCTATAACTGTTTTTACTATAGAAGTTTTAATGTGTTCTTGCCATATACAGTCTTCATAATCTTCCGGGCAATCATCAATACTGTAAAGAGCAGGTGTTAATATTTCCTCATATAGCTGAGGAATTGTAAAAAAATTATTTCTAATACCTTTCAAAGCAAAATTAACACATTCATCCTTATAGTTATTATCGAAATACTTCATAAATTCTAACTTATATTTTTTCATGGCTACCTCCTAATCAATTACAGTTATAATATTACCATCCTGAAGTTTCTCAGGAGGATTCAAAACAACCTGTTGATTTACTTCTATTCCTGAAATAATAGAAGTAAAGTAACCATCTGTCAGATTAGTTTCAATGTAAGTTTTTTTAACAGAATTACCATTAATTATAAATATATATTTGCCTTCATCATCTATTTTTATTGCTTCATTTCTTATTAATAATACATCTTTCTTTTTCTCAAGAGATATGATGGCATCCCCATTGTATCCCGTTACTATTTTTTTATCTGGTTCATCTATTATTACTCTAATTTCAACTTTAGGAGTTTGACTTCCACTGGAAGAGTCAATTTTAGCAGTTTTACCAACACTAAGCACATAGCCTAAATATTTTTTTTCTAGACCATCTAAAGAAATATCTGCTTGCTGATTTTTTTCTATTAATATTGCATCTTCTTGAGGTACTAATGAGACCAACTCATAAATCGAATCATTGTATATAGATATTGTGGATGAATTATTTGTAACCCGACCTTCTTTAATATTAAATTCAGTTATTATTCCATCTAAATTTGCATAAATGTTTCTTTCTGAAATACTTTTTTTAATACTAATTATATCTAGTTCGAGAGCTTCTATTTGCAGTTTTAACTTATCAGCTGCATTATCCTGATTAGAATTATAATTTGATAAATTAAGTTGAGCATCTTCATAAGTTATTTGAGCATTGATTAAATTTGATTGTAAATTTTCAACTACATCAACCTGTGTCTCATATTCTTTTTGACTTATAGCATCACTTTCCAGTAAAATTTTGCTAGTTTCTAAATTTTCTTTAGCTTTTTTTAGATCTCTCTCTAAAGTATTTAAACTGGTTTTGGATTTTTCTACAGCATTTACAAGTATGAGTTTTTCTGAATTATAAGATGTGCTAGTTATATCTTCAAGATCTCTTTTTAGCTGTTCTAAATTAAGGCTAGCTTTATCTAAAGAAGTCTTTAAGTCATAAATTTCTAATTCAGCAATTAATTCACCTTTTTTCACATAATCGTTTTTTTTGTAGTATGTTTTTAATACTTCTAAATTAGGTGTTATGTTAATTACTTCTGAATCAGAAGATTCAATGATACCTGATATTTTAACTGTTTTTTCTATGTCTCCAATGTATGAATTCATAGTCTTAACTTCAACAGCATTTTCATCTCTTGTAAAAAAAGCAAAATAGGTTATAATTATTAATAAAAGTATTATAGCAATTGAAATTGTTTTTTTATTTATAATTTTCATATCTTTACCCCTTCATATTTATTAAGTTATTAAGTATTATACACTTAATTCCAATGAATTATTCACATATAGATATTATTTTTTAAAATATATACCTAAAAGGAGAAATAGATGAGTTTATTAGTTTTAAACAACAACAGCCAGTTGATGGAGGTAACCCAAAAAATATTTAACAAACAGTTTGAAAAAGATATAAAACTTAAAGAAGAGTTAAGTGAAAGAAGAAAAAGGCTTATGATGCAGGATATTTACTATAATATAGATGCACTGGATTCTGCTGTAAAAAATGATTCAGATAACATTATGAATGATTACACTACGTGGCTTATGGGTCTTCTTGCCTATAGGATGAAGGATTTAGGCACCCAAAGAGTTAAAGAGCACATGAGAATGCATTTTGAAATACTTAAAGAAACTTTATTAGAAGTAGTAGATGATGAAAATTATGTTAAAAAAGCATCTGTATATATAGATAATTCAATAAATATTATAGATGAATTTCAATTAAAAGAAGTCGATTTTACAGATGAAAGCAAGTATAAAGATATTGCAGAAGCATATATAAATAGTCTTTTAGTTAGAGATAAAAGAAAAAGCAGCAGTATAATATTAGATTCAGTAAAAACAGGTACTTCAATTGAAGACATATATATAGAAGTTTTTAATCCTGTAATGAAGGAAATAGGTAGTTTATGGTACAAAGGTGATATTACTGTAGACAAAGAACATTATGCCACTGCAATTACTCAGGGAGTTATGTCCCAGCTTTATTCCAGAATATTTTCAACCCCTAGAAATGATAAAACAATGGTTGCATTATGTGTAGGTAATGAACTTCATGAAATGGGCATAAGAATGTTATGCGATTTATTTGAATTAAAAGGATGGGATACTATATATCTTGGTGCGGCTGTACCAAAAGAAAGCATAATGAGTACTTTAGAAGAATATAATCCACAGCTTTTACTGTTGTCTGTAACTATGCCTAATTACCTCCAAGATTGTAAAAATATAATTGAAAGTGTTAGAGATAAAGATAAAGATCATCAAATTAAAATAGCTGTTGGAGGAAGAGCCTTTGATTCAGCACAAAATCTAAGAAAAAAATGGGAATTAGATACTACTGCTTCAACTTTTGAAGAGCTTATAGATTGGAGTGAAAATAATATTTAGGAGATAAAATGAAAATATTAGTATTATTGAACGAAAGAAATTTAATAGAGCGAATAATATGGAAGCATAATAATATAAGATTAGAAAAGGGAATGGATATATTGTCTATTTTTCCAGAAGAAGCTGGAAAAAGTATTTCTAGACATTTACAAAGCTGTTTGGTATCAGATGATGCTTCTAGTTTTACTGCACAGTTAAAGAAAAGTGATAAGAAAAATATAGCTGTTACTGCTTTTGCTATGGCTATTTCCGGTAAGATATTTCTGCTCATTATTGATGATGTAGCATTAGACAAGAATTCATATGAAGAATTTTTAAAAATTCATAATGATTATGCAAATCTAATGAGAAAAGAATTCAAAAAAACTATAAAAGATAAAGAAAGTGAAAGTAATGAATATTTTGAAGAGATACAAAAATTAAATAACGAGCTTATAAATACAAGAAGACAGCTTCAAAAAGCTAATATGAAATTGAATACTAAAAATAAATTTTTGGAAGGCAGATTGGTAAAAGATGCATTAACAGGATTAATTAGCAGATATCAATATTGGACTGAAATCGAAAAATTAATAGAAAATGACAAGGGTAAGCAGGGAATATTTGTTTTTATCGATTTAGATGGATTTAAAAATATAAATGATACCTACGGTCATTCTACTGGAGACGTATTCTTGACTGAATTTGCAAATAGATTAAAAAAAGTAGATATTGAAAATTCCATTAAGATAAGAATAGCAGGAGATGAATTTGCACTATATGCTCATGGATATACTAAAGTGGACAAGGAAACTACGGATTTTATTTGGAATAAAATTAAAGAAGAAATAACTCTAGAACCTATTGAAATAAATGGAGTTGAGATACCTGTATCTATAAGTTGTGGTATGGCAGTATACGGAAAGGATACAAAGGATATTAGAGAATTGATTGAATACGGT
>JAWSUU010000093.1:0-9639 GCA_033549325.1 Bacillota bacterium
AATGACTATATTTCAGGAGATCTAACTTCAAGCAATAGTCCTTGTAAAGAACATGCACATCATGGTAATGGAATGAGTAATCATTAAATTCATAAACTTGACAAATTAAAAAATCTGTTACATTATAAAGTAACAGATTTTTTAATGGAGAGATTTATGGATAAAGAAAAAGTAATAGTTATTGGTGGAGGAGCATCCGGGTTGGTAGCAGCAATTGCAGCAGCTAGACGGGGATATCAGGTAGATATTTTAGAAAAAAACGACAGAGTAGGAAGAAAAATACTGGCCACAGGAAATGGAAGATGTAACTACACAAATATAAATATATCAAGCTACAATTACTATAGTAAAAATAAAAAGATTGTAGATAATATTATAGATAAATTTTCACCTGAAAGAATTGTAGGATTTTTTAGAGAACTTGGAATTCAAGAGTATGTAGATGAAGCAGGCAAAATTTATCCGAATTCCCTACAGGCATCCAGTGTACTAGATGTATTAAGAATGGAATGCAAATATTTAGGTGTTAAAGAAATTTGTGATAGTGAAGTAGTTGGTATTTTAAAACAGGATGATAGATTTAAAATAAATACAATTAAGGATACTTATACCTGTGATAAAGTAGTGGCAGCTTTCGGGGGAAAGGCTAGCCCTCAGTTATCTTCCGATGGTACTGGATATCCAATAATGGAAAAAATAGGACACAGCATTACACCGGTTTTTCCCGGATTGGTTCAATTAAAACTTGATAGCAAGTACTTAAAAAGAATTTCCGGTATAAAGGTTGATGGAGAAATTTCTGTAGAAATTGATGGAAATGAAATAAAAAGAGACTATGGAGAAATACTATTTACTAATTACGGAATATCAGGACCTCCGGTTTTACAGTTAAGCAGACACTGTATAGATAGGATAGAGAAAAACAAAAAAGTAGTTCTTAAATTAGATATTTTTCCTAAGTACGATAAGAATGAGTTATTCCAACTACTGGAAAATAGATTTATTAATATGAAATATAAAACTATAAAAGAATCTTTTATAGGATTAATAAATAAAGGACTTATAGATGTAGTATTGAAAGAATCCGGAATAGAAAACACTAATATTCCCGGAACGAAATTTAAAACTAAAGATATATATAAAATTGTAAATACTCTTAAAGAATGGAAATTTCATGTTTTAGGTCCGTACTACTGGGAACATGCTCAAGTTACAGTAGGAGGGATTAATACTAAGGAAATCGATCCTAATACTATGGAATCTAAAATATTAAAAGACCTGTACATAACGGGAGAATTAATGGATGTAGACGGTGATTGTGGAGGATATAATCTCCACTGGGCGTGGGCTACAGGATATACAGCAGGAAGGAGCTTATAAGCTCCTATTTTCTTGTAAAAAGTGTTTAAAAATGTTAAAATATAGCTTATGATAAAATTGATTAAACTTAATAATTTAAATAGATAGGTGGTTTTATGAAAAATATTTTTGAAAAGATTTTCGGATCTTATAGTGAAAGAGAAATTAAAAGAATAGATTCTGTAGTTAATGAAATTGAAAACTTAGAGAAGACAATTTCTGCACTAGAAGATCATGAATTAAAAGAAAAAACACAGGAATTTAAAGAAAGATTGAAAAATGGTGAAAGCCTTGATGATATTCTACCGGAAGCATATGCTGTGGTTAGAGAAGCTTCTACGAGGGTTTTAGGTATGAAGCACTTTAGAGTACAACTGGTTGGTGGTGTGATTTTACATCAAGGTAGAATATCGGAGATGAAAACTGGAGAAGGTAAAACTTTGGCAGCTACACTGCCGGTTTACCTAAATGCACTTGAAGAAAAGGGAGTACATGTAGTAACAGTAAATGATTACCTGGCTAAAAGAGATAGAGATTGGATGGGTAAAATTTACAACTTTTTAGGATTATCCGTTGGATGTTTAATTCACGGGATATCAAAAGAAGAAAGAAAACAATCATATCAATCGGATATAACCTACGGTACAAACAACGAATTTGGATTTGACTATCTTAGAGATAATATGGTTATAAGAAAAGAAGATATGGTACAAAGAGATTTAAACTACTGTATTATTGACGAGGTAGACAGTATATTAATAGATGAAGCAAGAACTCCTCTAATAATTTCCGGACAGGGAGATGAAAATACAACTCAATATTTCCAAGCTAACTCCTTTGCAAAAACTCTTGAAGGTAGAAAAAAAGACCCAGATGAAAAAATAGGTAAAATGGACATGATAATGGGTGAAGGCTATCAGGAAGAGACAGTGGATTTCATAGTGGATGAAAAAGGTAAAAACGTAACATTAACAGAAAGAGGAGTAGAAAAATCAGAAAAATATTTCAACATAGAAAATTTAGCTGATCAGGAAAATATGGAGTTATCTCACCATATAAATGCTGCTTTAAAAGCTCAACATATAATGAAAAGGGATTCCGACTATATAGTTAAAGACGGAGAAGTAATTATAGTAGACCAATTCACAGGACGATTGATGCACGGTAGAAGATATTCAAACGGACTTCATCAAGCTATAGAGGCTAAAGAAGGTCTAGATATTAGGAGAGAATCTAAAACCCTTGCAACAATAACCTACCAGAATTTTTTCAGAATGTATAATAAATTATCAGGAATGACCGGAACAGCAAAAACAGAAGAAGAAGAATTTAGAGAAATATACGGAACTGATGTTGTAGAAATTCCAACAAATGAACCTGTAATAAGACAGGACCACCCTGATGTTATATATAAAAATGAGGTGGGTAAATACAATGCTGTTATAGAAGAAATAATAGAAAGAAATAAAAAGGGTCAGCCGGTGCTTGTTGGTACTGTATCTATTGAAAGATCAGAACTCCTTAGCAAACTCCTTAGTAAAAGAGGAGTAACCCACGAAGTTTTAAATGCTAAGAATCACGAGAAAGAAGCAGAAATAGTAGCTCAGGCTGGGAGATACCAAGGAGTAACCATTGCTACCAATATGGCCGGTAGAGGTACTGATATTGTTTTAGGGGGAAATCCTGAACATATTGCCAAAACAAAACTAAAAGAAAAGGTATCTGAGGAGATAGCTGCTCAGGCGGATGGATTTGATGACACGGATGATCCAGATGTAATTAATGCAAGAAAAATATATAGAAAGTTATTAGAACAGGCAAAGGAAGATTTAAAAGACGAAAATAAAAAGGTTATAGAAGCCGGAGGATTGGCTATAATAGGAACAGAAAGACATGAATCTAGAAGAATCGATAACCAGCTTAGAGGTAGAGCTGGTAGACAGGGAGATCCAGGTACTTCGAGATTTTATATTTCATTAGAAGATGATTTGATGAGATTATTTGCAGGGGACAAGGTCAAAACTATTGTCGATACATTAGGACTTCCGGAAGACGAACCTCTTGAACATAGTATGCTTACAAAATCAATTGAAACTGCTCAAGGAAGAGTTGAAGGACGAAACTTTAATATAAGAAAACACGTTTTACAGTACGATAATGTTATGAATAGACAAAGAGAGGTAATATATTCTGAAAGACGTAAGGTTCTTATGGGTCAAGATTTAAGAGATTACATATTTACTATGATCGAAGAAATAGTAGATGATAATATGACTGTCTTCACTATGGACAAGTATCCGGAAAATTGGGATATTGAAGGTTTAGAAAGATTTATAAGCAGTCTTGTGAATTCTCAAGTTAAATTTAATATAGAAGATATAGAAGGATTGACTAAAGAAAAATTAAGAGAAATGACTTTAAAACTTCTAGAAAAAATTTATGAAAGAAAAGAAGAAGAATTCCAACCTGAAAGATTTAGAGAAATAGAAAGGGTAGTTCTTTTAAGAAATGTAGACAGCAAGTGGATGGATCATATAGATGCTATGGATCAACTTAAACAGGGAATTAACCTTAGAGCAATGGGAAATGAAGATCCTGTTAGAGCTTACACAAAAGAAGGATTTGAAATGTTTGAAGCATTAATATCAAGCATTAAAGAAGATACAGTTAAGATACTTCTTAGAATACAGGAAAAAGAAAATATTAAAAGACAAAGTGTTGCAAAGGTAACAGGAACAAATAAAGATGATGAAGGAACCAAACAAAAAACTGTCGTTAAAGGAGATAAGGTAGGAAGAAATGACCCATGTCCATGTGGAAGCGGTAAAAAATATAAAAAATGTTGCGGGAGATGATAAATTTGGATATTAATGATATTAAAGGAAAAATAACAGAATACAATAAAAAAATACAAGAAATAGGTGTTTCTCTTTGACTTGGATAAATTAAGAGAAGAAAAAGAAAAGCTACACAAAAAGATGCAGGATAAAGGATTTTGGGATGATCCTGAAAAAGCTAGAGATATATCTACTAAAGCTAACTCTATAGAAAATAAAATAAAAAAATACAAGGAAATAAAAGAAGAAATTGAGGATGTAGAAGTATTAGTGGAGTTAACGGAAGAAGAAAAGGACAATAGCCAGATAAAAGATTTAACAAGTATGATTAAAGACCTTGATAAAAAGTTAGAAAATTTCAGATTAGAAACTTTACTTAGTGGAGAATACGATTCAAACAACTGCATTCTTTCAATCCATGCAGGAGCTGGAGGCACTGAAGCCCAGGACTGGACAGATATGCTTCTGAGAATGTATACTAGATGGGCGGAAAACAAAAATTATAAAGTAGAGATTCTGGATTATTTGTCTGGAAATGAGGCAGGGGTAAAAAGTGTAACATTACTCATAAAAGGCGAAAATGCATATGGATATTTAAAATCAGAAAAAGGAGTTCATAGACTTGTTAGGATTTCTCCTTTTGATTCTTCTAATAGAAGACATACATCCTTTGCTTCTGTTGATATAGTTCCTGAACTTGAAGATATTCCGGATATAGAAATAGATCCATATAATTTAAAAATTGATACATATAGAGCAAGTGGTGCTGGAGGCCAACATGTAAATACAACGGATTCTGCTGTTCGTATTACCCACATACCAACAGGGGTTGTAGTAACATGTCAAAATGAAAGGTCTCAAATTAAAAATAGAGAAACAGCTATGAAAATGCTTATAGCAAAGTTAATTGAAATACAGATAGAAGAACAAAAGGAAAAAATTGATGATATCCAGGGCGATTACAGTCAAATAGCCTGGGGTAGTCAAATCAGGTCTTATGTTTTTCATCCTTACAATATGGTTAAAGACCATAGAACTGATGCAGAGACAGGTAATGTACAAAGTGTAATGGACGGAAATATAGATTTATTTATTAATGAATACTTAGTACAGAAGAAAAAATAACACAAGCGAGGAGTATAACCAATGAATATAATAAAACAAATTTGCAATGAATTAAATTTAAAAGAAAATCAGGTAAAAAATGCTGTAAAATTAATCGATGAAGGTAATACTATTCCCTTTATTGCTAGATACAGAAAAGAGCAAACGGGATCTTTAGATGATGTGGAGTTAAGGGACTTAAACGAAAGGCTTTCTTATTTAAGAAATTTAGAAGAAAGAAAAGAAGAGGTAATTCGATTAATTGATGAGCAGGACAAACTTACTGATGAGTTAAGAGAAGAAATTAATAAGGCAGAAGTACTTCAAAGAGTTGAAGATCTTTACAGACCTTATAAACAAAAAAGAAAAACAAGAGCAACAAAAGCTAAAGCAAAAGGGTTAGAACCTCTCGCAGAAATTATATTATCGGAAGAAATAGAATCAGGGAACATTAATGATATAGGTGAAGCATATGTAGATGAAGAAATGGAAGTATTAAGTGTTGAGGAAGCGTTAGATGGTGCAAAGGATATAATAGCTGAAATAATTTCAGATAACCCGGATTTTAGAAAAGAAATAAGAGAGATATATTATAATGAAGGCAATTTAATATGTGAAGCAACTGATTCAGATAAACAAAGTGTATATGAAATGTATTATAAATTCGAAGAAAAGGTAAATAAAATAGCTAATCATAGGATTTTAGCAATTAACAGAGGAGAAAAAGAAGAATTTATTAAAGTAAACTTGTCCGTACCGGATGAGAAAATTATAAGCATATTATCAAATCATTCTATTACAAATGAAAAAGCTATAACAACCCAGTATTATAGAGAAGCTATAGAAGATGGTTATAAAAGACTTATAAATCCTTCTATAGAAAGAGAAATAAGAAGCATGCTTACTGAAAGAGCTGAAGATGAAGCTATAAAGGTATTTGCTAAGAACACAAAAAATCTATTATTAGCTCCACCGATAAAAGATGCATCAGTACTGGCAATTGATCCTTCTTTTAGAACAGGATGTAAACTTACTGCTTTAGATGGGTCAGGTAATTTACTTGATTATACAACTATATACCCGAACGAACCGAGAAACGAAATAAAAAAATCAAGGAAATTAGTTATAGAGTGGATAGAAAAATATAGTATTAATATTATAGCTATTGGAAATGGTACTGCAGCTAGAGAAACGGAACATTTTGTAGCTGAAAGTCTAAATGAAGTAGAAAGAAAAGTAGCATATACAATTGTTAGTGAAGCTGGAGCTTCAGTTTATTCTGCTTCAAAAATTGCTAATGAAGAATTCCCCAAGATAGATGTTTCTATTAGAGGAGCTATATCTATAGGTAGGAGATTACAGGATCCATTGGCGGAACTTGTAAAGATTGATCCTAAGAGTATAGGCGTAGGTCAATACCAACATGATGTTAATCAAAAAAAATTAGGAGAAGCACTAGATGGAGTAGTTGAGGACTGTGTAAACAGTGTGGGAGTAGACTTAAACACTGCATCTCAACCATTACTTGAACACATATCAGGATTGACTAAATCTACAGCTAAAAATATTGTGAAGTACAGAGATAAAAATGGTAAATTTACAAATAGAGAGCAACTGATGGAAGTAAGTAGACTGGGAGAGAAAGCTTTTGAACAAGCAGCAGGATTTTTAAGAATTTACCACGGTGATAATCCTTTAGATAAAACCGGGGTTCATCCGGAAACCTACGAAAATACTCTGAAATTGTTGGAAAAATTGAACTATTCACTAAAAGAATTGGAAAAGGAGAAACTAGACAATATCAAAGTAAAGATACTTGAAATAGAAATTGATGAACCTAAAGTAGATTTAGCTACTTCTGGGAAAAGTTTTAAAAGTCTACAAGATTTAAAAAAACTTAATTTAAATACAAGAAATAAATCTAGTGAAGAAAAATACAAAGAGAGAATAGAATTCTTATCGGAAGAACTAGATATAGGAGTACCAACATTAGAAGATATAGTAAAAGAATTAAGAAAACCCGGCCGTGACCCTAGGGAAGATATGCCGGCACCAATATTTAGAAACGATATATTAAAAATAGACGATCTGCAGCAGGGTATGATGCTGAAAGGTACCGTAAGAAATGTTGTTGATTTTGGAGCTTTTGTAGATATAGGATTAAAGCAGGATGGGTTGGTTCATATTTCTGAAATGAGCGATAAATTTATAAAAAATCCCCTGGATGTAGTTCAGGTAGGAGACACTGTAAATGTTACTATATTATCCATTGATAAAGAAAGAGAAAGAATTTCTCTCAGCATGAAGAAAAAAGGTAAAACTAAATAATATACAAAACTCCCCTTTAAAAGTTAGCTAATCTAACTCTTAAAGGGGAGTTTTAATTATTCAAGTAATTCATAATTATCGCTATTAAAATCGAAATCTTCTTTCAGTCCATCTGTTACATAAACTTCATGATCCTTATTAATAAAAATAGCTTCTACGTTTTCCAAGCTTTCAACCATAGATATGCCTTTATCCCAACCGGATAATAGGACCGATGTTGAAAGAGCATCAGCTTCAAAGGATTCATCGGTTATAATACTAACGCTTTTAATTTCCGTTTCCACTGGAAAGCCGGTGAAAGGATTCAATATATGATGATATCTGACTCCATCTTTAATAAAATATCTTTCGTAATCTCCGGATGATACTATAGTAACATCTTTACCAGAATAAACTCCTATGTTACCACCACGAGCTTCATCTGGATCTTGGATGCCTATCCTAAACAAAGAACCATCAGGTTTATCTCCTATAAGCTGAACATTTCCTCCTAAGTTAATAATAGCACTTTCTACACCTAAGTCGTAAAGCTTCTCTTCAACTCTATCGGCTATATAACCTTTTGCAATTGCTCCTAAATCTGCAATCATGCCTTTATCTTCTAAGAATATCGTGCCTTGATCTTTATCAATTTTAATCTTTCTATAATCAATTAATCTAATTGCTTCAGTGATTTCATCCTGGGTAGGAATTTTTTCGGCTCCTGATCCAATACCCCATAATTCAATAAGGGGACCGGAGGTGACATCAAATAAACCACCAGTTAATTCTGAATACTTAAGTGATTTTTCTATGATTTTAATTGTATCTTCTGAAACCTTCACAGGCTTAATACCGGCATTATCCTTTAATAAGTCTAAATCACTTCCTTCTACATGAACACTTAGTATATTTTCCAATCTTTCGATTTCTTCGAATATTTTTGGGAATAAACTTTCATCTTCAGTGCCGTATAAAGTAATATTAACATGAGTATCCAGTAAAAATTCACTTGAACTGATTTTAGCATTGTTAATAACTTCACTTTCTTTATCCTTGCAACCTGTAATTATTAAGATCATAGATAGTAATAGTAAAACTATGATTATTTTTAGTTTAATTCTTTTTTTCATAATACCACCTTAACAAAATAAAAAACCGGGCGAAGCCCGGTTTTTAAAACTAATTTATTTTACAGCTTCGTTGAAAAGTTCAACCATTTCATCAACATGTACAGAAACACCAGCTATAGCATCAGTGTAACCATCTTCTAAAGGTATATCAAGGTTTTGGTTTTCAACTATGTATTCTTCAACTAATGCAGCTTGTTCGTACCATTCAAGATCTGAACCAGCAGCTTTCATACCGTAGTCTTCTTTAAGAAGATCTTTATCTACAAAATTACCATCTTCATCAGTTTGTTCTGTAGATTGAGCATTTACATTAGCACTTACGATAGTACCGTTAACTACAGTAAGTTGAATCATTGTTTGCCATCCATTATCACTTGGTTCTCCTGCAGCCATTGGATATCCGTCGGTGTAGTCACCTTCAGGAACTGGTCCGTTAGCTAAAGCTTTTTCAGCTAATTCGAAGAATTCTACAACGTGTACAGAAACGCCGGCTATAGCATCTGTATGACCTTCTTCGTCAGTATAGAACTCTTCAGGAACATTTACAGATTGATTTTCTAAGAAGTAATCAATAGTAGCATCAGCTTGCTCATACCAAGGAGCTTGAGCGCCACCGAATTCCACCATACCATAATCTCCATTTACAGATTGATCGTATTTGTTTGTTTGAGGAACTCTATGAGTACCTTTCCACTGAGCGTCTACAAATTTACCATCTTCAACAGTTAAAATTACATGATACTTCCAACCGCTTCCACCGAATTCTTCTTCTTCAGCGTAGTAAATTCCATCTTCTAATTCACCAGATGCTGAAGATCCGCCTACAGCTTCGTTGAAAAGTTCAACCATTTCATCAACATGTACAGAAACACCAGCTATAGCATCAGTGTAACCATCTT
>JAWSUU010000094.1:0-9483 GCA_033549325.1 Bacillota bacterium
CTATATTTTACAGGTTTTTTTATCATTGCTCTACATTTTTTTGTCTAAAAAAATAAATGTTAGAGTTTTACACCCCAACATTTATTATAGAACCTAAAAAAATTACTTGGAGGTTTTTTGAATAACCTAAAGGGCCCACAGTGATCAGATAAAGAAAAGAAACAAACAGAAGTAAAATTGCAAAGATGTTGATTGAAGAATACGATTGTAAATCAGCACAAGATGTACAAGAAGCATTGAAATATCAACTGGGAGACACTCTTTAAAGTATGCTGCAAGCAGAATTAGATGAGCATTTAGACTATGAATACGGAGAAAGACCCTTAGGTATTAACAGCATAAATGGAAACAGTAAAAAGACTTTAAAAAACTCATATGGGGAAAAAGACATAAATATACCGAGAGACAGGGAATCATCTTTTGAACCTAAGTCAGTAAAGAAGTATCAAAAAGATATCTCTAATATTGAAAATCACATAATATCAATGTATGCAAAGGAATACACTATCCTAACTATGTCTACAAATCATAAATTCGCTGGATATAATTGGACTGGGCAGACACTGACCACAAGAGACATCTCATCTCACATAAAAGAAATGTAGGGATTTGATTTATCAGAATCAATGGTATCAAAGATTACAAATATAATACTCCCAAACATTGAAAATACACTTTCCTAATAATGTCTGCAACTCACAAAATTCGTTGGACATTATTGGCTAGGCAGAAGCTGGCGATCCAGACAATTAGATAGACTATACCCAATGGTATATTTGTATGCAATCCACTACAATTTAAGAGACAATGGAATAATAGTTAAAAAAGCAGTATATATAGCATTAGGATACAACAAAGAAGGCTTTAAAGAAGTGATAGGAATTTACACTAAAGGGCAGACACTGCATAGGAAAAAACGAAACTTTTAAATACTGGCTGATGATATTAAATGAACTTAAAAAATGATGTCTTGAAGATATACTAATAATCTCAACAGATAACTTATCGGGTTTTACCCAGGCAATAGAAGCAGTATATCCAAAGACTCAAATACAAAAATGTATAATACATCAAATAAGATCCTCAGCAAAATATGTTTCATACAAAGATATTTAAGAATTGATGAGAGATTTAAGAGCTGTATATAAAGCCATATAAGAAGATTTAGCTCTAATAAATCTTGACTACTTCGAAGAAAAATGGGGTAGAAAATATCCAAGCTGTTTGCCAGTTGGAGAAATAACTGGGCAGAACTATCAACATATTTTTAATATCCTCAAGACATACGTACTCTAATATATATAACAAATTCTATTGAAAACTTTATCAGACAATTAAGAAAAGTTACAAAAAATAAAGCCATATTTCCAAATGATTTTTCACTGGTGAAAAGCCTGTATTTAGCTATGGCAGATGCTTCTTTAAAATAGACCAGTAGAATCATAGGTTGGGATAAAATATTAAATCAACTTAGAATATTTTTTGAAGATAGAATATAAAAAACTGTGGATTTATGGATAAGTGAAAAAACACTTACCCACAAGCTCCACAGCTCCTACTAGCTTAACTGTTTTATTCTAACCTCTAAAAATCGAGTTGACAGTTTATTAAGGTTATGTGAAAATAGATTTAAATTAAAAGCTAAAATTTAATACTTATTATTTTGATTTATTGATCTTTAGATCTTTAAATGTTTTCTTATCATCCTTAACTTTGAGTCTGATACACAAAACTTTTCACACTACCTTATAAAAAAATTGACCACCAGTTTTATGTATTCTAAACCAAACCTCTATACAATATCTATATTATTTATTTAACTTTAATCGCTCTCTGTTATTCGTTCATTATACTTCCGAAAATTTCTTCATCAGGTATTTCAGAACCAGGTATTTCATAGGAAACCGTTGTTGTATTAATTAGGTGCTTCCACGTTATATTTTCACTAGAAATATTTCCACCCCAAGTTCCACAACCCAAACTTAATGTCATAGGCATACCATTTGTCCAAGCTCCACTGTTAGCTAAACATTGAGGTTGTCTAACCATTAGCCTGGATGTTTTCATTTCCAACGCGTACTTAAGAATTCTGTCATCATCAGTAGAGTGAATACCGCAAGAGTGTCCTTTACCCTGATAATTAGTTATATCTTTAACTTTTTCTACAGCTTCTTCAAAGTTTTTAACCTTAAATATAGTAACTACAACAGATAGCTTTTCTCCAGAGAAAGGATAGTCAGCTCCTACACCAGTTTCTTCTACCATAAAGAATTTTCTATCTTCAGGTACATTTAATTCTGCAACGTCTGCAATATTTTGAAGAGGTTGTGCTATTATTTTCGGATTTAAGTGTCCATCAATCCACATGCCAGCCTGAAGCTTCTTCTTCTCATCTGTATCAACTAAATAACCACCTTCAGATTTTAAGTTTTCTATAAGCTCATCATAAACATCTTCTACAACTACTAAAGAGTTTTCAGTGGAACAGCTAGTTGCAAAGTCAAATGTTTTACTTCTCATAATTTTGTTTGCTGCATCTTTAGTATCAGCTGTCTCATCTATTAATGATACAGAGTTTCCCTGACCTACTCCGTAGGCAGGTGTGCCTGATGAATAAGCAGCTTTTACTAGCCCGCCTCCACCAGTAGCAAGTATCAGGTCGCACTGTTTCATAACTTCCTGTGTTATATCTAAAGTTGGTTCTTCTACACCGATTATTAGGTCTTCTGGTAATCCGTTTTCTTTCAATACGTCTCTCATAAGATTTACTATCATAGTGTTAGTCTTTTTAGCTCTAGGGTGTGGTGACATAACGATAGCATTTCTTGTTTTTATACACATTATTGCTTTTAATACGGGAGTTGCTTCTGGATTAGTAGTAGGTATAACAGCTCCTACTACTCCAACAGGTTTAGCAATTTTAATTAGGCCTTTCTTTTCGTCTCTTTCAATAACACCTAACGTCTTTTCCCCTTCCATATCTCTTAAAGCACCTTTTAACTTTGTTCTGAGTTTAGCATATTTACCGGCATAATTTCCTAATTGAGTTTCCTCAACTGCTAATTCGGATATTTTTTCAATCGTTCCTGGCTTAATGACATTCCATACTATAGCCTTTGTAAGATAATCAACTTTTTCTTGATCAAATCCTTCAGCAACTTCTTGTGCTTTTCTTGCTCTTTCCATTAAACCCTCTACATATTCTTTTGCATTAACTTCACTCATATTTTATCCTCCTTTTTTTTATATGTTTTTATTGAATATTACTTACAATTAAAACATTCAGATATAAAAATCATTTATTCTTAATAATAACAAAAATTTAACATATTGTCTACAATTATACGCTACTGTTATTAATTTCTGATAATATCATTTATAATTCACTTAGCTTTAATAATTGAATCCTACTAATTAATCTGTTGTGACTTTTAAATCAATTTGCTACATATGGGGGTCATACAAAAACAAGTATAACTTTTATTGTTATACCTGTTTTTCAAGGATTCATTTTAAAATAGCTCCTTATTCATTTTAATTCAGCTCATTGTATCCTATAACAATCCAGCTTTTTTATAAAATTCAACATCAGGTGGAGTTAAAACTCCAATGATTTCAAGTTCTTCATCACTAGAAGTATTACAAACTTCATGATGTGCTCCAGGTGGAACTATAACACTTGCACCTTTTCTTATTGGTATTTCTTTTCCTCCTGTTGTCTTAATCACGCCTTCACCTTTAATTACATTTATTACATCATCTGCAAATTCATGTGAATGACCTTTTAAGCTTTCATTTGGTTTAACTGTTAAATGATGGACTACAATTTTTCCTTCATTATTGCCTGGCCACACCACAAGTCTCATAATCGAACCGTGTCCGGTATAAACTTGTGCTTCATCTGAAAAATATACTTTAATTTCGTTATCACTCATTAGTTCTTCCTCCTTAAGATAAGTTTTGTATTTTTATTAGTTTTTAAACATTTCTGCTAGATGATGCTCTCCACCAAGGTCCTGTTTGCTTTACTATTATAGATATTATAACATAAATCGATATAGAAACTCCTGTAGTAACAAACACCGTATGAGCTATGGTCATCCAGTTACTTGAGAATATTCCCCAGTATAATGAAGTCATTAAACCAAGTATTATAGAAATTGTTGCTGCTTGATTACTAGGATTCTTTAAGAATAATGATCCCATTAAAGATGGGAATATAGCAAAGGTAAAACCTGTAAATGCTGCTAGAGCAAGTCCTGCTCCATATTGCCACCATAAAGAGAATCCAATTGCAATTGCTC
Organism: Bacillota bacterium; assembly: GCA_033549325.1. Classification (GTDB taxonomy): domain Bacteria; phylum Bacillota; class Clostridia; order Tissierellales; family Dethiosulfatibacteraceae; genus UBA8670. The sequence continues at coordinate 4,305 of JAWSUU010000094.1, forward strand.
CATATATAACAGTAAGAGTCCTTGAAGGCTTTAACATTTCCTCTGGGGTTGCATTAGGTTTTAAGAATCTCTTGTATACATCTCTCATTATAACCCCTACTCCAGCATTTATATTAGCTGCTGCAGTGGACTGAGTAGCTGCAATAATAGCTACTAGTATTAATCCTGACATGATTGGATTTATACTTTTATTACAAATGCAAAGGCAGCATTCGGATTTTCTAATCCTGGATTAACCGCCTTAGCATACATTCCAACTAGTGTTAAAACAATTATAAATGGTATTGATTAAGCAAATTGGAATATCCAAGCTTTTTTAAGGTTTGATTCATTTCTAGCTGAAGCCATTCTAACCCAGTAGTGCTGGGCTGGTATAGCTACACCAATAGCAAGGAAAAATACATAACCCATAAAGGAAGGTAAGGTTAATCCAAAAGGTTTCATAGTTCCTATTGGAAATCTAAAAGCTTCTGCTGGAAGATTTGATGTTGAAATACCAGGTCCTCCAAATTTTGTAAGTAGTATTAGCGGAAGCAATATTAATAAAGAAACAATCATAACTACCATTTGGAAAGTATCGCTTACCGCACTTGACCATATTCCAGCAAGTGTTATATAAACAATTGTAAATACTCCCAAAATTACTATCATCAATCCATAATCAAATCCTGTAAACATTGATATAATAGCAGCACATCCAATTAACTGTGCAGTGCAAACTGGTATATACGCCATTATAAATCCAATAGCAGTGGCAATCCTTGCGGAAACACCAAATTTCATTTCAAACCATTCTGCCATCGTAAAAGTTCCTGATCTTCTTGGTGTTTTTATAAGTAGAAAATAATTAGATAATTGTCCAAGAGCCATACCTCCAACAAATATCCATACACCTACTCCAAAATTGAAGGCTAAAGCTGGTTGAGCTGATACTGCAGATCCTGCTACATAAATAGCCGTTACTCCAGCACCTAATACCATCCAGTGCATTTCACGTCCTGATATTAGAAAGTCTGTAGACGACATAACCCATTTTTTTACATAATTTCCAATCACTATTAAAGAAACAAAATATAACATTATTATAAGAATGGTCCAAGTTGTATCACTCATAATACTACTCTTCTACTAATTCTTTATACTCTTCAAGTACGTCTATTGCTTTTTGTGTTATACTTATTCTTTTTTTAAAAAGTCCTGATTTGCTTGTAAAACCTTTTTCAACTAAAAACACTGTTGAACTTAATAAGGTAGATCGAGGTATTGTCGAATTTTCTATTAATTGACCAACAGAAATATTACCTCACATTTTATAAATAATAGACAATGCTAATAAATCAACCCTTCTTAATGAATAATCATCTGCGAGTTTTTGTTCAATATCGTTTAATTTTGTAGTCTGTGCCCTTCCTTCTTCTGTTAGTTCAAACAAACAGTATTGTTCCTGTATATATCCTCATCTTAGAATCAAACCTTTCTTTTCAAGTTTTTTAGCTAAAAAGTCAACATCCGGTGCATCTGCTTCTAAAACATCAACAAAGTCAGACATGGTATTTCTTCCGTATTGGATTAAGTCTAAAATTATTTGTTCTTTTTCACCAATCATTAAATTATACCTACTATATTTAAATTCATTTAATTTAAAATATTAATTGCTTTAATTTTAAATTTTCCCATTAGTAACTTGCTTAATTAAACTAAGGCAACTCTTCTACCCACCAAAGAGTATTACCGTAAGTAAGACTTCGTTTTCATCAAATATTTTTGTTTTTAAACCTTCTTGAGCTTCGATGCTGTATCCGTTAGTCATGATGACCAAACCTTCTTTTAACTTTTCATTTTCTAAAATTTCATCTCTTAAATTTTTGTTACTTATTTTTGATACCTTATCAATTAATTCATCCACAGTTATGTACTTTCTATCGTCGTTGATTATAATTTTTGAAGGCAGGTCATCTACAGCTCCTAAATGTCTAAAAATGACTTTCATTTTACTCAGACCATGTAATAGCTTTTTTTTGACACTGAGTTACACATACTGGATTACCACCACATAAGTCACATCTTATTGGGAGTCCTGTTAAAACGTCATTAAACATTGCATCAAAAGGACATGCTTCTACACATAAATTACACTTTGTACACAAACTTTCGTCGAAGTAAATATTTCCTTCACTATCTTGAGTTAAACTACCAGTTGGACAAGCTTGTAAACATTGAGCATTCTTACACTGTCTACAAACTACTGGAGGACTTGAAACTGGGTATGTTGAAGGAACTCTTATTCTTGAGCGTTTGTAATTAAATTCATTGTAATGTGCAGCTGAACAGGCAACTTCACAAGCTCTACATCCTGTACATTTATCTTTGTTAATCTTTAATGGCTTCACTTTAATTCCTCCTTATATATCGTTCTAGATAAGATTGTATTTTTTAATAGTATCTGACTCAGGTATTCCATTGTCATCCCATCCACGTAGTTCATAATATTCAGACAGCATTCTATTAAAATCTTCTTTTCCTATCACTTTCCCTTTACTAGGTCCTTCAGGATGGCTTTCATAGATTATTCTATCAGGAAGCACATCATCTTTTCTGTCGAATCCTTCTCTTGTATTAAACATACGTATTTGTGTTTCTATCATATCCGCCATTTCCATTAATTCACTAGCTGTATATTTTCTACCAACAGCCGCTTCTAAAAACTCGGCAAAATCATCAATCTTCATTGGTATAAATTTACCTGGGAAGTCACAAACTAACAAGGAGTGAAAAACAGTATTTTCATCGAATAATTCTTTAACCATTTCAGCTTTTCCAACAACTGTATGAGGAAGATAATTACCCAATACTTCTTTACTTGGTGGCCATGCTCTTCTATGACAAGCTCCTCTTGGAGAAACTGCATATGTTAATGCCGTTCCAAAACCAGCTCTTGGATCATATCCAGGAAATTCTAAGTTTTTTGATTGCATAGCATATTTAATTGAATCCTTACCGATTTTTTCAGCAGCGATTTTCGAGCCATCAGCTAAAATATCACCAAATCCTCTTCTTAAAGCAATATCTTCTACTAGTGCTAATGCATCTTGATAATTTCCAAAGTTTAGCTTATACCCTAGTTCTTCTTCTGAAATTATACCTCTTTCGTAACATTCCATTGCGAAGGATACTAAAGCTCCTGCAGATATTGTATCAATACCCAATCTATCACACATTTCATTTCCTTTAATAATAGATGGTAGATAACCAACACCCCAATTAGATCCCATCATAGAAGCAGTTTCATATTCAGGTCCTTCTACTACTTCATCTTTATATATGCCTTCTTTGACCTTTGTAACTTTACCACATGCTACCGGGCAAGCATAACAACCTCTAGTTTTTATAGTAAGTTTCTCAACTCCAGGACCATCTATTTCATCCATTCCTTCTGGGAAAATACCAGTTTGGAAATTTCTTGTAGGTAACATACCGGCACTAGCTGTTACATTCATTGTCATCGGTGTACCATATTTAATTCTTGCTTGAGCTATCTTGCTAGATTCAATTCTATCAAACAGTCTATTTACTCTGTCCATCATGAATTGAGGGTCATGAACTTTAATAGATTTAGTACCTCTAACAGCAATAGCTTTAAGATTTTTTGATCCCATTACAGCACCACCACCACCACGGCCGGCTTGTCTGTAATAGTCGCTGTTTATACAAGCTATATTAACTAATTTTTCACCTGCAGGACCAATAGTTGTAACTCCAAATTCTTCACCAAGTAAATCTGTTAGTGTTTTTTCTGTTTCAAAAGAGTCTTTTCCCCATAAATCTCCTGCATCTCTTACTTCAATTACATCATCTTGAATGTATAAATAGGATGGTTTTTCAGCTTTTCCAGTAATCAGAAGTCCATCATATCCAGCCATACGTATTTCTACAGCAAGCTTACCACTTGAATAACTATCCAAGAATGTTCCTGTTGCTGGAGATTTAGTTACAACAACAAATTTTGCACCTCCTGGTGCTATTGTCCCCGTCAAAGGACCCGTCAAAAATAGTAAAACGTTTTCAGGGCTTAAAGGATCTACTCCTGGACTCATTAAATCATACAATAATTTTCCGCCAAGTCCTCTTCCACCTATAAACTTCTCAAGTATTTCATCTTCAAGCTTAAAATCAGAAGTCTCTCCTGTTCTTAAGTTTACACTTAGTAATTTTTTTGTGTAACCGTTTTCCATAATTATATACCTCCTTTATAAAATTTGAATTAAATAAATAACCCTCTATCCTCCTTTCAATGTTTTCTAAAATTATTTATTAAAAAGTTAGTTAAAACTAAATACCTATTAAATCATGAAGTTTTTCTAAATTATTACCAAATTTTTCAAATATTTCTGGAAACTCTTCGGTTATTTTCCAAAGATAAACATCATGGGCAATATACTGTTTTGCAGTAAAAATCATTTTATTATCAAATGTCCATATTCCACTTGTTTCCAAATCACCACAATGCCCTAAAACTAGGAAATAATCATCAGCTACTATTATTACCTCTCTATTGATATGTCTAGAAATTACATATTCGTTTACTCCATGGTGAATTAGAACTCCATCTTCAAACTTATCTATTCCGTATCCTATCATCATTATATTCACACCTTTATCAGAGGCATTAGCTAATTCTTCTTTTAAAATTTCATATTCTTCTTTCCAACATGCTATATAAATATCTTTTGTAGATTTTCTACAAATTTCAATACACTTTTCGATTAAAGAATCATAATTATTTATGTTCCATACATATCCTATGCTATCGCTTTTAATTTCTTCTTCAAAAGATTCCTTTAACTCCTCAATGTTTTTTGAAAAATCCGATTTGAACCTATTAATTATTTCTGTATAGGGCATGGGAATAAAGGTTGTAGGTTCAGTTTCAAGCTTTGTAATTATTTTTTCTTTTTCCAATCTGGTTAAAGTTTCATATATTTTTGATTGAGGAACACCTGATATTTTTGATAATTCGTAACCTGTTAGAGGATTTTTCTTTAACAATCCCAAGTATGCCTTTGCTTCATAAGATGTAAAATTAAATTTTTTCAATGTTTTCCATGTATTATTTTCCATTTTTTACAGATCCTTTAAAATTTTATTTTTATTCTTATTCTTAATACTTTTAAATCAATAG